>NZ_MCTY01000071.1:0-36257 GCF_002873635.1 Shewanella sp. 10N.286.52.B9 | reverse complement strand
CCGTTATCTTTTTGAGCATCTGACTGAATTGATTTAAGTCTTCTGGTGTTTTAATGCTTTTAGCAGCTTCTTTAGCAAAAGCTTCAATATCTTTTTTGTTCATGAGTATCTGCCTATCCTTGACTCTCTATAGAGTACGTGTTGATAAGCAGTTACACAAAATTAGTTACAGTCTCCATAATGCTGGTAATTTGATTGTTAAGGTATTAGATAAGTAAATACCTGTTGTTAACTATGTAAAAGGAAGACTTAGGTCTTCCTTTTTTATTTATCTTGTTCTGGTTTACCTGCATAGTCAGTTTACTCATCATTTCATTTGTTGATGGGTAGTTTTATATGTGATTACTCAATTAATATCGCTCTTCAAATTGTTTGCTAGCCTCAAAATCCTCTTGTATGGTTGTAATGCTACACCATTGCAAAATCCTTGTGTTAAAGTAATTATCAATATGTTGCGTAATTGTTTATTAACGCGCGTGTAGGCCTTTAAATGCCTAAGTCTCTTGCTAGTGATAATCTCCTTCTGCTACTGTCGAAATCGGCCATATCAATAAGACTTGGTAAAACGACCAATAAATAAAAACCATACGGGACTCATGTTTTGAACTTAAAAATACTTGGCTCAATCGCCATTGTTGCAGGAACTGCTATTGGTGGGGGGATGTTAGCTTTACCACTTGCTACCGCAGCGCTAGGTATTATGCCTGCGATTTTATTGCTGGTAGTTATCTGGGGATTATCAGCTTATACCTCTTTATTAATGTTAGAAATTAACTTACGTACTGGTGTGGGTGATAACGTCCACGCCATTACAGGCAAAACCTTAGGCAAGGTTGGTCAACTTATTCAAGGCGGATCGTTTTTAAGTTTGTTATTTGCCCTGACCATGGTGTATCTAATGGGCGGATCATCACTACTTGAATCTCGCTTAGAGCCATTATTAGGTGTCGATTTAAATAACCAAGTGTCAGTACTGCTATTTACGTTAGTATTTGGTGGCCTAATTGCCGTTGGCGTGAAGTGGATTGATAAAGTATCTCGGGTGTTATTTACCGCGATGATCGTGTTATTGGTTCTAGTGGTGGCATTTTTGCTACCTGAAGTAAACCTTGTGGCATCATTAAGTAATTTTTCAGCCAATGTCGCCGAAGGCGATAAGCTTGACCATTTATGGTTAGCGGCTATTCCTGTGGTATTTACCTCATTTGGTTTCCATGTGTGTATTGCGACCATTGTTCGTTACTTAGACGGTGATGCCGTTTCGTTAAGAAAAGTGCTATTGATTGGCTCTACTATCCCGCTAGTTTGCTATATCTTATGGATTTTGGTCACTTTAGGTACCTTAGGCGGTGAAATGGTAAATGGTTTTGCAGGGTCATTACCTGCGCTAGTTAATGCATTACAAGCTGTAGCTAACTCAGCGGTTGTCAGTCAGTTTATTGATTTATTTGCCAATCTTGCACTCGTGACTTCTTTCTTAGGCGTTACCATGAGCTTGTTTGACTATGTTGCCGAGTTAACCCGAGCAAAAGATGATAAAGCAGGCCGTGCTAAAACTTGGTTAGTCACTTTCGTGCCGCCACTATTATGTGCTTTATATTACCCTGATGGCTTTTTCCAAGTGCTCGGCTTTGCGGCCATACCGTTAGTGGTTATGATTATCTTCTTGCCGATAGTCATGGCATTAAAACTGCGTAAGCAACAATTAGGTGGCTATGAAGTGTGTGGTGGCAAGCTTGCCTTAGCTATCGCAGGTCTATTAGGTTTGTTGATTGTGGTTGCTCAGTTGATGGTGGCTTTAAGCTAAAAAAGCCAATAAATGAAGCTGTGTTGTCGATAAGCTTTGTAACGGCATTTTTCAAAGACTATTTCTTTGTAGAAACAATATGATAAAGTCAGGCTATCCGCCTGACTTTTTTATGCCTTAAATCTGAACATTGTTGCTTCAATATGACATTGTGACCGCATTAAAATACAGGCAATTTGGGGCTCTTTTATTAAAAATGGAATAATAATGAAAACATGGTTATTAAGCGCTGCAATTTTGGCAACATTTGCCAGCCAAGCAGACGAAGGAATGTGGCAGCCTTATCAGCTACCTGCAATGGCTGATGAGCTTAAAGCAAAAGGATTGGAGATTGATGCCAAATCGATTTCAAAATTAACCGAATTTCCAATGAATGCCGTGATTAGCCTAGGTGGCTGCACAGCATCATTTGTGTCGCCTAAAGGCTTGGTTGTTACTAATCATCATTGTGCTTATGGCGCTATTCAGTACAACTCAACCCCAGAGAACAACCTGTTACAAGATGGTTTTTTAGCTAAAACTTATGCAGAAGAATTACCTGCTACACCGGGTTCACGTATTTATGTTACTGAAGCTGTTACTGATGTCACCGCTAAAATAAAAGACGGTGAAATGAGCAAAACTGGTAATGACTTTTACAAAGGCATTGAGCAAAAAGAGAAATCATTAGTCGCAGAGTGTGAAGCGCAAGATGGTTACCGCTGTAAGGTTTATAGTTTTCATGGCGGTCTTGAGTATTACTTAGTTAAACAGATGGAAATCCGCGATGTTCGCCTAACTTATAATCCTGCAGCCAGTGTGGGTAAATATGGCGGCGATATCGATAACTGGATGTGGCCACGTCACACTGGCGATTTTTCATTCTACCGTGCTTACGTCGGTAAAGATGGTAAGCCTGCCGATTTCAGTAAAGATAATGTCCCATACGAGCCTAAAAGCTTTCTTAAAGTGTCTGCAAAAGGCGTAAGCGAAGGGGACTTTGTTATGGTGGCAGGTTACCCCGGCCGTACTAACCGTTATCGCATCGCGAATGAAGTCGAAAACCAATTTGAGTGGGCTTATCCGCAAGGTAAAGTGTTGCGTGAACGTTTAATTGAAATCATCAAAGACACAGCCCCAGAAGGCAGTGATGAGCGAATTAAATATGAAAGCTCAATTGCAGGATTAGCCAATTACGCTAAAAACTTTACTTCGATGATTGAGTTTTACGGTAAATCTACCATGTTAGATGAGCGTAAAAGTTTAGAGCAAAAATTAGCTAAGTGGATTAGCAAAGATAGCAAGCGTCAGGCGAAATATGGTGAAACATTAGCTCAGTTAGATAAGTTAATTGCCTTAGACCAACAAGGCCAAGAACGTGACTTACTGCTGAGTTACATGGGTTATTCAACCATGAAGAACACCGCTGAGCGCCTATATCGTTTAGCTCATGAAAAAGCGTTACCGGATATGCAGCGTGAGCCTGGCTATCAAGAACGCGACATGACTCAGTTTACCTCAAGTATGGAGCGTATTGACCGTCGTTATGCTGCCAGCGTTGATAAAGCCATGTTAGCAGACTTACTCAAGCGTTATGCCGCTTTGCCAACCTCTGAGCGTTTAGCTGATTTTGATAAGGCTTTCTCGATTGGTAAAAACTTCGATGAAGCCAAGCTAATGAAAACCCTTGATAGCATGTATGCCAATACCACACTGTCAGATAAAGACGTCCGCTTAGCTTGGATGAATAAGTCGGTAGCTGAGTTTAATCAGTCGAAAGATCCGTTTATTCAATATGCGGTGATGACCTTTGATGAAAAAATGCAACGCGAACAAGCGCAAAAACAACTTGCTGGAGACTTAATGAAAGTGCGTCCACAGTATATGGATGCGGTCATTGCCTATAATCGTGAGCTAGGTAAACCGGTTTACGCTGATGCTAACTCAAGCTTACGAGTCACGATTGGTAACGTAAAAGGATACTCGCCCCAAGATGGTTTAGTGGCGGCGCCGTTTACTCGTCTTGAAGGTATTGTTGCGAAAGATACTGGTGCAGCTCCATTTGATGCACCGACTAAGCAACTTGAGCTTATTAAGCAAAAGCAGTACGGCGATTTCTACATGAAATCAATCGATTCTGTACCGGTTAACTTCTTATCGACTTTAGATACCACTGGTGGTAACTCAGGTTCTCCAACTTTGAATGGCCGCGCTGAATTAGTGGGTTTACTGTTTGATGGCGTTTACGAAAGCATCATTGGTGACTGGGGTTATGATCCTCAAACTAACCGCTCAATCCAAGTGGATAGCCGTTACATGCTGTGGGTGATGAAGTATTTAGATAATGCTGACAACTTACTTGAAGAAATGGACATCGTAAAATAATTGATAAGCAGCTACAACTTAAGTAGCTGCTGCAGTGTGACTAATTCTGCGGCCTCTAGGGGCCGCATTTTTGTTTCTGGCAACTGAGCAAGCTGACAATTCATCATGCTCACTCTTAGCAAATCAACAACGTGATAGCCCAGCGCTTGGGACATTCTGCGAATTTGTCGATTAAGCCCTTGGGTTAACGTTATCTCAAATTGGCACTCGTCAATGACAGAGACCTTACAAGGTTTAGTGGTCACATCTCGATAGCTGACTCCTGCACTCATTAACGCGGCAAAATCATTTTTAAGAGGTTTATTTACCGTGACTTGATAGACTTTTTCATGGCCAAAATCAGGATGCATCAGTCGATGAGTTAGCGCGCCATCATTTGTCAGTAGTAATAATCCGCGCGAGTCCTTATCTAATCTTCCTGCAGGGTACAGCCGGGGTGAAGCGGGTAAGTGATGGATTAAACTGGAGGCTAACTCAGGTAATAAGCGGCAATCAATGCCCACGGGTTTGTGATATAGCCAATATTGTTTGCTCTCTAGTGGCGCAATAGTTTCACCGTCTAGTAAAATATTGGGGTTTACCACATTGGGGCTGACGCGATCTAACGCTGAGGCGATTTGACCATTAAAGCACACTCTACCTGCGGCAATAAGCCTTTGGGCTTGGCGCCTTGAGCAGACTCCGCAGTGAGCTAAATACTGCTCTAAGCGCATATTATTGGCCAAAATTAGTTTCCTACAAGCGATAAGTTGGCAAGGTGATGTTGCTGCTTAATACGTTTTTTCATATCAATGGCTAACACCATACACCACAAAATATTGGTTTGAGTTAGTACCCACATCACCAAGGACATCCAACAAATGTCACTGGTAGCATGGCTACATGGATCAAAATCTAATGTCGACCAGTTAAGCAAAGACATCAATATTATTGAAAATATTAACCCAATAATATTTAGAGCGAATAATGGACTGGTTAAAGCGCTACGCTTGCGAAAGTATTCCATAAAGCAAAAACAATGCAGCAAAAAGGTGCAAATGAGATAACCGGTTGAAAACAGACGGTGTTGCTCTAAAAAGTTAATTGGAAAGATACCAATGAGTACAATTAATACGCCTAAGGTAGCGCCAGTGACGGTAATACCTCGGCTGTAGCCATCTTCAAAGACAAAGTAGCGCGCTGACATAGCCAGTATTAAACACATTCCAGCAATGACTAATGACATATTGTAAACAATGGCTAACGGTGAACTCATATAGTCACCTAAGGTATCAGCTCTAATGCTCAGTGGGTTAATACCCAAACGAGACACTTCAGCAATTAACGCCGCCCCAATGCCAAGGCCACTAATTACAGCAGTCGCTAACGACATGAAAATAATCATTAAATATAAATCGTAATGTTTATTAAACTGAATTGATTGGCTCATGGGTTGTTTGATATGCAAATGTTAACTTTAGACTAACACTTTTAAACCGCTCTTTTATATAAAATAAAACCTGAGTTCAACCATCATTAAGTCGGTTGTTCTCAGGTTTTATGCCGTTGGTTTGACAGTGAATTAAGCGCGTTTACGCAATATCACAATTGAAATAGCAACCACAGCTAAAATCATACAATACCAAGCGTGTGAAATAGCAGCTAATGGGCTAATGGCAAAGGTTGATGCTATCAATAGTGCTTGAGCGCCATGGGGAATTAACCCTTGAATGATACAAGCAAAGATATCTAAAACACTCGCCGCGCGCTTAGGTGCAACGCCATGCTTGCTGGCTAAGTCTTTGGCAATGTCACCGACAACCACAATCGATACCGTATTGTTAGCGACACACACATTGGTTGCTGCAACCATACCTGCCATACCTAGTTCAGCAGCGCGGGGTGATGCGTCACCTTTGGCTTTAGAGAAGCGGGCAATCAAAGATTCAATCTTCTGGCTTACAAAGGTTAAACCGCCTTGTTGTGTCATCAGCGCAGCTAAACCGCCAACAAGCATAGATAGAATGAAGATTTCTTGCATGTTGGTGAAACCAGCATAGATATCTTGACCAAATTGGACCGCACTATAATCCATAGTGAACAGGCCTGTAGCGCCAGCTAGCAGTATGCCTACGGTTAGTACCACAAACACATTAACTCCTGATACTGCTAAAAATAATATCGTTAGGTAAGGAATAACGTTAATGAAGTCAATTTCTTGGGCGGCAATGTCAGCTTGTCCCTGACCCGCAATAGCAAATAACACTAAGGCAATTGCTGATGCTGGCAGCGAGAAAATTAAGTTCTCACGGAACTTGTCTTTCATTTCACAGCCCTGAGTACGGGTTGAGGCAATGGTGGTATCAGAAATAATAGATAAGTTATCACCAAATAATGCACCAGATAATACTGCGCCAGCCATTAATGCATAATCAATTTGCGCTTGATCAGCAACGCCTAATGCAATCGGCGCTACCGCTGCAATGGTACCCATTGAGGTGCCCATCGCGGTAGCAATGAAGGCAGCAATAACAAAAAAGCCGGGTAATAATAAGTTCGATGGGATCATTGATAAGCCCAGCGCAACCGTAGCATCAACACCACCAGTCGCTTTAGCGACAGAGGCAAAGGCGCCTGCCAATAGATAAATCAGACACATAGCAATAATATTGCTGTGACCAATACCGGCAATGAAAGTATCAATGGATTGATTTAATTTTTGCTTAGACAGTAATAACGCCAAGATAATCGCCGGTAAAATCGCGATAACACTAGGTAACTGATAAAAAGCAAAGTCTACACCTTGGCTTTGAAAGTAAACCCCAGCGCCAATAAATAAGGCTAAAAAAGCAAATAGTGGCAGTAAAGCAACAAAGGAGGCTGGGCTGGTGGCCGATTTTTGTGTTTGTGTGGTCAAGTGAGTCTCTCTTATTATCTTATTCAATTCATTGATGGTTATTGGTGCTGCACCAATAGGCTGCGAGTTACTTTAGCAATCCATGTTATTTCAGTTTCAATGATGATAGCTTGTGCAATGATAGTCAGCATAGGAGATCTACAAATTAGTGTCAATCTAGACGTCTAGACTTCTTTGCTTCTAGGGTTGGTTTTACTTTAATGGCACATGCTAACTGTATTTGCAGCACAATAAAGTATACATCTCATTAACCTTGAGACGGTTTGGTGGCTGTATTTTGACCTTTAACAGCCGCTGCAATATTATCGGCGTTCATTGATGCAAGAGCCCCTTGATGATGAAACCAGATAGAATGACTGCAATGCAGCAACTTATAAACCAAGTTAAAGATACCTTTCCCTTAGATGATCCTGCTTTAGCCGTATGTGGTTTTAATAGTAGCTGTATTGGCTGTCCCAAAAAACTGCTTGAAATTGTTGATAGTGAAGTGAGTTATTGGCAATCATCGCTGGACAATAATGCCACCCCGAGCTTTGGCGATTTAGAAAAATTTGCCAAGTTATGTAAAAACGTTCATCGAGGTTTAAAGCGCAACGGTTTGTTTGATAGTCAATAGTGCGAATATTGCCTGTGAGGGCTTGATGGTTATTAGGATTGTTATCAAGCTGCCTTTTACTACCTCACTTTCCTGCCTCAAACTCCCATATCCGCTGTAATTTTAGATTTCATTTTTTCCCTTAAGATGGTTAGCATTGCCTAAGCTATGTTGATAACCGATAACTGACTAGCGAAATTGATAAAGCGTACTGTTGTGGCACAAAGCAATAGGCTATCTTAGCGAGGTAGCCTCACTATAGGAATAATAATGGCACTGACACTTTCGCAAATTGAAGCTTTTTGTTTGGTCGCAGAGCTGGGCTCTGTGTCAGAAGCGGCGAGACAAACAGAACAGAATCGCACCAAAATGACCATGGCGATTAAAGCGATGGAAAAAGATCTCGATACCGCATTATTTGATCGCACCGGTAACCAAGTCACATTGTCCGAAGCAGGTAAGGCTATTTATAAAGATTGCCAAAGTATGCTGACAGCGGCGCAGCGGATCCGCCAAACCTGTCGTCAAGTTAAAGGTGAGTTTGCTGCAGAAGTATGGATTGCCCGTGACGACTCTTTACCTGACGATATTTGGTTAGAGTTGACTCATCAGCTTAATAATCACTTTCCAGCAACCTCATTTAATATTGTGCTGGCCTCCACCGGCGATCTGGCCAATTTAGTTGAAACTGAGCAAGTTAATTTTGCTTTTGGAATTGACTATGAAAGCACTGATAGTGCCATGGTGACATCACATCCTTTAGGTAAAATTCGCATGATGTCAGTGTGCCGTCATGACCACCCCTTGGCAGCAAAACGCCGAGTGTCAGATGAAGACTTGCGCAGCGCCATGCAAGCATCAATGGTATATTTAAATGAAAAGTCCAATCCTGAATTACAGCCTTTTTCCCGTAACTATATTGGTTTTTCAAGTTTTGATTACATTCTTAGCTCCATTCAAACTGAAGATGCTTGGGGTGTAATGCCTGAACCCTTGATTAAACATTTATTGAGGCAGCAATCCATTGCGGTGATTAAGCATACTTACGGTTTATTGCAGGAAGACTATTGCATGTTTGCAGCAAGTGGCCTTAATGAGCATCCCGCGACAAACTGGTTAGCCGATCAGTTAAATGACTATCTATTTGCTTTTTAATCTTGTGTTCATGATAAGCCCATCCTCGATGGGTCATTAAATCAAACTGTTCAACTGGTCCATTTCAATAACCAGCTATCACCTTTGTATTAGCTTATTCGTGTTATTTCGGATTCATGCCAAGCACTCACTGTCAATATAATTGACAGGTGGTTACTAAACTAAGTCATTGAATAGCCTTGCTATAATAATATTACTATCAAAATAACCTCACAGACGTTGAGTTTGTCATTGCTGATTTAATACAGAATGCCAAACTGTACTCAATTACCTATACGGGTAAATGATTAATTTTATGAGGAATTCATATGTGTGTGCCATCTCAAGCAATAGAGCAAAAAGTGTTGATACTGTCTTCAGTATTTGCGCTGATGTTTGCTGTAGGCGGCTTGGCGGTTGGGCTGATATTGGGTTCCTTAGTCATAGCCTTTGATGGTTTATACTCGTTAATTAGTTTGCTGTTAACTATTTTGTCACTGCTCGCCGCTAAGCTTATCCATTCCCCGAAAGATAAGCGTTTCCCCAATGGTAAGGCGATGTTTGAACCTATTGTTATTGCGATCAAAGGTGTGGTGATTATGTGCCTAGTGATTTATTCACTGTTCGGCGCAATCGATAGTTTAATACAAGGTGTCAAGCCGTTAGACATTGGTGTCGCGAGTGTTTTTGGGCTGGTAAATACCCTTGGTTGTGGTTTTGCTTGGTGGAAAATAACCCAAATGAGCCGCGAGTCGCACTCAGGGTTAATTGAAGCAGAAACTAAGCAGTGGCAGATGGATACTTTGCTCAGCATGGCTATTACGCTGGGGTTTGTTATCGCATGGGGCTTAACGCAAACTTCGCTGGCTCAATATGCAGGTTATGCCGATCCACTCATGATGATATTAATTTCAGCTTACTTTTTGAAAGTTCCTTTTTCTATGGTGAGTCAAGCGGTCAAAGAGCTATTGCAAATGGCACCACAACAAGAACTGATTGCAGAAGTATCCAAAGGCATGAAAGAAGTTGATAGCCAAGAAACCCTGCATTTAGGCAGTGTCGTCAAAGTGGGAAATGAGCTTAGAATTGATATCAATGTCGTACCTAGTGAAGAGTCAATTATAAAGACCGGTGATATCAAAGTATTTCAGCAAAATCTCAAGCAAAAGTTATCAGCGCTGCCATACAAGTTAGAGCTTAAAATGAATATTGCCATTTAACCATTTAGTCATCAAGCTATTGCTAGTCACTACAATAACCATATTCGATTATTGGTACCATTTGAGTCTTAACGAAGACTCACTTATCCGCCGCAACAACCACTAACTTGCTCATTACGCTTCATTTAGCGAGACAAACTTGATGCTAAATACGGCCTTTCAATAATGGCTTTTTTGCGCTATCTAGGTGCAGCTTGCACTACTTACAACCATTTTCAAAAAATCTAATTAGATTAGGGTGTTGATTTATAAGCATTTATCAACCTTGGTATGAAGTTGGCTTATTAGCAGTCAACTACATAACTATAGGGAATGCACTATGTCATATATCGAGCCAAAGGAGTTTGCTACCAAGATGGTAGATGCTGGGGAGCAAAAAATCTTCATGTCGACACGAGATACATTAGTTAGGGCATTTATGGCTGGCGCGATACTGGGACTTGCCGCTTTTTTTGCCATTACCGTTATCGTGAAAACAGGTAGCTTGTTAGTCGGATCATTATTATTCCCGGTTGGGTTTATTATGTTGTATCTGATGAAGTTTGATTTGCTGACAGGTGTATTTACCTTGGTGCCTTTAGCTGTCCTTAACAAGCGACCGGGATGTACCTGGGAGCAACTTTTTAGGAATTGGGGGTTAGTGTTTGTGGGGAATTTTGCCGGCGCGTTAACCGTGGCATTTTTTGCATCCTATATCCTGACTTATGGTTACAACACTGACGGTGGAGTATTAGCGGCTAAAGTGAGCTCAATTGGTGAGTCACGTACGTTAGGGTATCAAGAGCATGGCGTGGCAGGCTGGTTTACTATTTTTATTCGCGGCATGTTGTGTAACTGGATGGTGTCTATGGGAGTGGTAGGCGCTATGATCTCAACCTCAGTGAGCGGCAAAATGGCTGCAATGTGGATGCCTGTGATGCTGTTCTTCTTTATGGGTTTTGAGCATTCAATCGTTAATATGTTCCTATTTCCATTTTCAATGATCATGGGCGGTGACTTTACTGTTAGCGACTACCTATTGTGGAATGAAATCCCAACGGCATTAGGTAATTTAGTCGGCGGCTTTTTACTCGTGGGCTTACCTTTGTACTTAACCCATGTTAAGACAAGCCCTGAGCGTAAAACTGCTGCTGAAAAAGAAAGCTTAGCTTTATAAGCAGTGCTAAGGCCTATCCTTGTCTCGATTGGGCTTTGTTATGGCGATTCAAGTGATACCTGCTTACTTAATGGTAAGCCGTTGATGGTTTTATCGGTAAATACTATTAGCTTGAACACTATTAACCTAAATAAAATAGCTTGAACAAAAAATGCCCGCAGCTGCGGGCATTTTTATGGTTTCAAACCTGCTAATTATTAGTCTTCAGCATCACCAAGGGACAATAACGTCGCGTTACCGCCAATGGCAGTAATATTGTTGGTGCGGGTTTTTTCAGTAATAAAACGAGTAAGGTAGTGTGGTCCGCCTGCTTTGGGGCCAGTACCTGATAAACCTTGACCGCCAAAAGGCTGTACACCCACTACTGCGCCAATTTGGTTACGATTAATATAGACGTTACCCACATCAACCTTGTCTGCAAGATTTAACGCATGGCCTTCATTGCGGCTATGAATTCCTAAAGTAAGACCAAAGCCGGTGCTGTTTATCTCGTCAATAACCGCGGCTAAATTAGCGGCTTTATAACGAATAACGTGCAAAATTGGCCCGAAATGTTCTTTCTCAAGCACTTTAATTGAATCAATTTCTACCGCTGTTGGCGACACAAAGTGGCCATTTTCAGTGCCTGCGGGTAAGTTGATTTTCTTAATTAACTTACCAACTTGCGAGATATGATCAATATGGGCATTTAGGTTCGCTTTTGCAGTGGCATCAATCACAGGGCCAACGTCAGTTTGAACAAAGCTTGGGTTACCAATACTGAGCTCTTCCATTGCGCCTTGCATTACATCTAACACGCGATCGGCAATATCTTCTTGTAAGAACAGCACTCGCAATGCCGAGCAGCGCTGGCCTGCACTGGTAAACGACGATGAAACCACATCTGCAACCACTTGTTCTGCTTGTGAGGTCGAGTCAACTATCATCGCATTTTGACCGCCAGTTTCAGCGATGAGCGGAATGATAGCACCTTCACGATTAGCTAATGTGCGGTTAATCAATTTAGCAGTGCCGGTTGAACCAGTAAAGCACACACCGCCAATACGTTCATCAGCGGTGATCGCTGCGCCAACAGTAGCGCCAGTGCCTGGTAAGAACTGCAGTACATCGACAGGAATGCCTGCTTCATGAGCTAATTGCACTGCGCGGTAACCTACTAATGAAGTTTGCTCAGCGGGTTTGGCAATCACGGTATTACCAGCAGCTAGCGCCGCAGTAACTTGGCCCAAGAAAATCGCTAATGGGAAGTTCCAAGGGCTAATACAAACAAAGATGCCGCGGCCTTGAATGAATAGTTCATTTAATTCACCCGTCGGCCCAGGAAGCAAAGTTGGCGCCGCCATCATTTTCTTGGCTTGAATAGCATAGTAGCGACAAAAATCTACTGCTTCACGGACTTCATCAATGCCATCTTGTAAGCTTTTACCTGCTTCACGAGTACAAAGGGCAATCAGCTCTTCGCGGTTCTCTTCAAGTAAGTCAGCCAGTTTTTGAAGTGCAGATGCACGCTGCTCAACGGGGGTATGACTCCAACGATGAAAAGCGCCATGGGCAGAACTTAATGCAGCTTCAATTGCCTGATTATTGGCAAAAGCTACTTGTCCCACCGTTTTAGTGGTGTCAAATGGGCTGAGTACATTTTTGGTTTCGCCGCTTAAGGTCTCGCCATTGACTAATGGCCCAGCAGTCCATTGGGTATCGTTAAATTGGTCAACGCCGGCAAAAAATGGCGCAGACTCAGAAATGATGTTCATGTTTAATCCTTTAGAGTTTTTACGTTCTATACCAAAAATATCTTCCGGCAGAACAATTTTATTATTAGCTAAAGTTTTATAAGCTTTTAAAGTGGTTAATGGATGCACCACTAAGCTTTCGATAGGGGTTTTCGGGTCCACTAATTTGTGAACAAACGAGGTGTTAGCGCCGTTTTCTAATAGGCGCCTTACCAGATAAGGCAGTAGATCTTTATGGGCACCAATAGGCGCGTAGATACGCACGGATTTTGCGCCACTTTCAGCCAGCATAGTGTCGTAGAGCTCTTCACCCATGCCATGTAGGCGCTGGAACTCATAGTGACGATTCGCGCCCATCGCACTGATACTGGCAACTGTTTGGGCATTATGGGTGGCAAATTGCGGGTATATGGCGCCTGTAGTGGCGTCAGAGAGTAAATAACGAGCACAGGCTAAATATGATACGTCCGTGCCGGCTTTGCGAGTGTAAAGTGGGTAGCCACCGTCGCCAGCTTGCTGAGCCCATTTTAACTCACTGTCCCAATAAGCGCCTTTTACTAGTCTCACTGGAATTTCATCGCCTTGCTCGCGGGATAACTTAGTTAACCAACATAATACCGGCAGGGCACGTTTTGAGTAGGCTTGAACCACAATCCCCAGTAAGCCCCAACCTTGAGTTTCGTTGGCGTTATATAGCTTCTGGAATAACTTGAGTGATAATTCAAGGCGATCCATTTCTTCGGCATCGATTGAAATACCGATGTTGAGCTCGCGCGCTTGCACGATGAGTTTAATGACAGTGTCATATAATTCACTGAGTACACGTGATTCATTGGCGACTTCATAGCGTGGATGCAGTGCCGATAATTTGATTGAGATTGTGGGGCGAGGAGCGCTTGATAGATCGTATTCTTGTGCGCCTAATTCAGCAATCGCATGGCTATATTCAGTGTAATACTTATGTGCATCTTTAGCGGTTAACGCGGCTTCACCGAGCATATCATAGCTGTGGGTGTAACCTTGCTGGCGCTTAGCAACACTGTTTTTAAGGGCCTCTTTAACCGTTTGTCCCAACACAAACTGTTTACCCATAATCTTCATCGCGGCATTCATTGCTTGACGAATAACAGGCTCACCAACACGATTAACTAAACGGTTTAGCAAGTTACTAGGTTTGCCGTCGATGTTTTTATCTAACTTAACGATTTTACCTGTGAGCATTAAGCCCCAAGTGGATGCGTTAACTAACACTGAATCACTTTTACTTAAGTGCGCATCCCACTTAGCGCCAGAGAGCTTATCTTCGATTAAGGCATCTGCAGTAGCGGCATCAGGGATACGCAATAATGCTTCAGCAAGACACATCAAGATAATGCCTTCTTGAGTTTCTAAGCTGTATTGCTGCAAGAAAGCATCAATGCCAATCATTAGGCCTTTCTTTTCAAATTGGCGCACTTTCAAGACCAGTTGATGGGCTTTATCAGTGATTTGCTTAATTTCAGTATCAGACGATGGCACTAATTTAATAAGCTCAGATAAATACAGTTCTTCATCAACGATGTAATTATTAGTTATGGCTGAGAATAGCTCATCTAAGCTAGCATTATTGTAATGACCGTTTAGGACTTCACTGGCATTGAACATAATTTTCATTCCGTCTTGAGCTGTTTACTAACTTTGTAAACAAGATGTTTATTATGATGTTTTTTATTTTGTATACAATGTACGAAATCGAGGCGAGTATACGATTAAAATGTGATGTTGAGCAAGATTTAGTGTCAGTTGTGATGATGAAATATAGCCTAGGTGTTTTTTATACCTCTTGCAGGCAAAATAACGACTTTTTTGAGGGGGTAAATGTTGTGCTTTTGTTGCCAGCGTAAGCTCAAAAAGCAGAAACAAAAAAGCCAATGCAATGGCATTGGCTTTTCAGGTAAGATAAGTCGCGTAATTGAGCTAGGACTACATCCAGCGGCTGTTCTTCTTACGTTGTGGTCTTGGTAGATAGACTAGGAAAATACCGATTAAGGCGCCTAATCCAGCAATTAATGCGCCTTGTTGCCACATTCTTGATTGAGCATTATCTTGAATCGCATTCAATTCTTTAATCGCATGGTCGCGCTGTTGAGATGCGCTAGCAAGCTCTGATTCTAGAGATAAAATCTGTTGGTTAGCTGCTGTTAGCTGTTGGGTTACAGACTCAGAGCTTTGATCTAGCTGCGCTAAAGTTTGCTTGGCTTTAGCGAGTTCTGCTTCAACAATTGGCAAACGGTTTCTAAGGCCGGTGCCTTTTTTAACTAACTCAGAAATCACCCAACCTTCACGGTTTTTATGATCACGAATTTTACTGTAATCGTTTTGGCTTTCGTTTAATAAGGTAACTGATTGGCCTGCTTCGATGGTGCCTAAAATACGGTATTGAGTCCCTGGACCACTATGCATGTAAATATCGACATCATCGGTAATGAAATGCGTCGCTTGTTGCGCCATTAAGCCATTTGAGAGCAGTAGTAATACTACCATTGTGAACATTCTTAACACGTTATTTTTCCATACCATTAGAACTACCCGTCATGCTATTTATTTAGCGACTTGATTGCAAGGAAGAACGCAAAAGTCTTATTCAAATAAGCGATATTACTGATTAATCTAATGGGATTATGCGTAAAACGTTATGCTTTGGCTAAATGAAGCGAATAATTAGCCCGCTGATTAACGAAAGTTTGCTATTTGAAACAAAAAAGCCGGACATTAATATGACCGGCTTTTGCGTGGTTAGCTTAATAACTGACGAGTTATTAGCTAAATATCCCTTTGATGGTGAAGAAGAACAGGATAGATAATGCCGCACCCGCAGGTAAGGTAACAACCCAAGAAACAACGATGTTACGTACTACACCGATATTAATTGCGGCAATACCACGAGCCATACCCACACCTAACACCGCACCAACTAGTGTTTGAGTTGTCGAGATAGGTAAACCGGTACCTGATGCAATAACAACTGTTGATGCTGCAGCAAGTTCAGCAGCAAAACCACGGCTTGGGGTTAAGTGAGTGATGTTTTTACCAATGGTTTGCATTACACGCTTACCAAAGATAGCTAGACCCATCACAATACCAACCGCACCTAATGGTAAAATCCACCAAGCTAAAGCCGCTTTAGAGCCAATTTCACCGCCGCTGTTAACAACTGAAACTACAGCTGCTAATGGGCCAATGGCGTTAGCAACGTCATTTGAACCGTGAGCAAATGCCATACAACAAGCGGTAACTACCATTAAGATAGCAAATACTTTTTCTACATTTGCATATTCAGTTTGGCGATTAACGTCGGTGCTCATGTTTAAGCGGCCGATCATAATCTTACCAAAGATACCAATAACAACGGCAACAATAGCGGCTAAGCCATAGGCTTCAGCAGTTGAGAAGTGCAATCCAACATGCTTCAAACCTTTAGTAATAGTCACAAGTGACATCACAAAGCCTGCAAAAGCCATGTAGAAAGGTACATAACGCTTAGCGTTGGCTAACGGATCATCAGTGTTAAAAATGAGTTTTTGAACACTTTGGAAGATCATAAAGGCGATGAAACCGGATATCGCAGGAGTCACAACCCAAGAGCCGACAATGCCAACAACCTTGCCCCATTCAACAGAATCTACGCTAACACCTACTGCAGCAAAGCCAACAATAGCGCCAATAATAGAGTGAGTCGTAGATACAGGCCAACCTAGCGCTGAGGCTAGGATCAGCCAAATACCTGCAGCAAGTAGAGAACCTATCATGCCGTAAACCAGTAATTCAGGTGAATCGACGAAATAACTCGCGTCAATAATCCCTTTACGAATTGTGCTGGTCACTTCGCCACCCGCAAGGTATGCACCTGCGAATTCGAAGATCATTGCAATGATAATAGCTTGTTTAATAGTGATAGCATTAGAACCCACAGAGGTTCCCATAGCATTAGCGACATCGTTTGCGCCAATACCCCATGCCATCAAAAATCCAAATACAGCCGCAATACCAATAAGCATTGGGCCATTGGTGACTAATACATCAACCATGTTGTTTCCTTGATAACCTTTTTAGTTATGAACTGCGAGCTAACATTAGCTCTAGGCGAGAGCCTACACGCTCGGCTAAATCTGCCAAGCCTCCAACCCATTCGATAATCTTGTACATAAACATGACATCGATAGGATTCAAATCTGCTTCCAAGCTTAGTAGTAAGCGACGTACTTGGATTTGCAAATCATCTGAATCAGCTTCAATACGATCTAATTCATTGATCATTTTGGCGACTAATTCGACTTCACGTCCTCTAAAACCTGTTTCGAGAAGGTCATCGAGTTCGTTAATTGCTTGCTTAGCAAGAGAGACAGCATCTAAACAACGTTTGAGATAAGCTTTAAACGGTGCTTGCACTTGTTGAGGGAAAACTAATTGGCGACCAATAATACGGCCGGAGATGTCTTTTGCCTTGTTAGCGATTTTGTCTTGTTGAGTTAATAACTCAAGCAAGTCAGTACGCTCTACTGGCATAAACAACCCACTAGGAAGGGTAAGGCGGATCTCACGCTTTAGCGTATCTGCCTCATTTTCAAGTAAGCTTATTTGCTTACGGACTTTGACCGCTTCATCCCAGTCACCTGAGGTCGTTGCGTCAAAGAATGGTACAAGTAGTACTGCACATTCATGAACTTTGTCGATATGCTGTTCTAAGGGCTTAAGGGGTGATTTTGCAAACACTCCTAAAATAGAGTTTACTGGCATTGCGGTTAACCTATTTAATGATTCCAATTTTGGAAAAGCGGGCGCATGTTACCTTAAGCGTCCACATAATGAAACTGTGTTTTTAATTTAATCTACAGTTGATATTAGTCAGTATATAGAACTGAGTAACGCTATCCTAAGGGATTTTTATTACACTAATGTGACATTATGAACTAATTATGACGCATTAATGAAGATTTAATGACAAGGTGAAAAAGAAGTCAATGGACTCTGAGATAGAACTTAAGCTGTTTATACAGCCACAATACCATGATTTATTGGTAAAATTACTGAATGAATTGGACGGCGCTACCCCTCAAGAAACTTGTCAGTTATCAAACAAATACTTTGATACACCTCAATTACAATTAAGACAACATTTGATGGGGCTTAGGGTACGCCAAACTGAAAAGTATACCGAGCAAACCATTAAAACTGCGGGCAAAGTTATTGGCGGTATTCACTCTCGGCCCGAATATAATGTGGCTATTGAGCAAGATTTCCCCGAACTGGCATTATTTCCTGACACCATTTGGCCGCAAGAAATGCTGGTTAGTGAGCTGCAAGCTGAAATCAGCTGTATTTTTGAAACTAATTTTTGCCGTCAATCATGGCATGTTTATATTGGCGATAGTTTAGTTGAGATTGCATTTGATACCGGTAATGTCCTGGCTAACGGCAAAGCCGATCCCATTTGTGAAGTGGAGTTTGAACTGTTAGCTGGTGACACGTCAGCGCTATTGCAGTTGGCTATTGACGTTGCTCGTCATGTTCCGGTGAGATTAGGTAAAGCGAGTAAAGCCCAGCGCGGCTATTTACTTTCAGGTCACTCACAAGCGCAATCATTAAAGAGCATCGATTATATTCGCTTACCCAGCGATAAAAGTTTATCAAAAACCTTGGAAGTATTATTAGAGTCGGGCATCGAACGCTGGCAGATCATTGAATCAATCTTGCTTGATAGTGATGAAATTTCTCAGCAAGCACAATTATGGATGCAACTGCGGGCTTGTATTCGATTGTTGCGACTGACTCTAAGCCAATTTGGATTATTGAATTCACAAGTGCTCAGTTACTTCGACACGTTAGAGCAACAACTACAATTTATTGAGCCGCTGCAAAGCCTCAGTTTAATTATTGATGAGCGTCAAAACTTATTCGGTAAATCCATTAATAAAGCGCCGCTAAAGGCATTAGCTAAAGCCAGTGCGGCTAAGCTTGTTGCTGATAATAATCTCGAGGCTTTTTGGCTTAAACCTGAATACGGTCAATTACAGCTTGAATTAGTGGATTTATTATTAAAAACTGCCAATGGTTCCCACCGCTTAGTGGATTATCCTGAATTGGGTGTGTTTGCTAATCGTTTACAACAAGATTCATGGCAGCGGATTGTAGATGTAATGCCAATGAGCGCGGCAATGGATAGCCTTGATTATCAAAAAGTGGCCCATTGCTTAGATGAAAGTATCTTGGTGGGGTTTGCTTATGGTGAATTGTATCAAGCAGAAGACCGCGAAGCATTCAGAGCGCCTTGGCAAGATTTAGCCTTAGGTATTCAAACCTTAGGTTGTTATCAATTGTTGGCTAAACTGACTGCAGAGACCGACGTGGATATTGGCCGTTGGCTTGAAGATAAAGAGGCTAGTTTGCTGTTTGCCATGGAGCATTCTCGTAAAAGTGCCTTAAAAAACCAGCCATACTGGTAAGCTAAACATTTAAACATAAGGCCTATCAGTTGATAGGCCTTATTTTTTTATAGATGAAATAATCCGAATGTGGTGAGTGCTGGTTAATTCTTGTCTATAAGCTGCTGTTTTAAAATGGCTATTTCATCAAGCATTTGACGCTGGTTTTTTTCCATTTGTTGCTGGTTTTGCTCCATACGCTCCAATGCTTGCTCTAATGCAGATTTGATATCCTGTTTATTAGTTTCTTCACGCTCTTCACGTTCATTGCTGTCTGGCGCGACAAAAACCGATGCCATGTAACCAGAAATCACCCCAAAAAAACTCACGCCACTAATAATTACAATCGCGCCAATGATATGGCCAATTGTGCTAACTGGATAAAAATCACCATAACCCACGGTTGATATGGTCACTAATGCCCACCAAATGGCTTGCTCGGCAGTTTGAATGTTGGCGCCTTCAACCCCAGTTTCAACTAATAAAATTAGCACGGAAGCTGCGCCCAAAATAAACACCATTGCCACTAATAACCCGGCTAAGGTGGTTTGTTTGCTTTGTCTTAATAGCGGAATGATTAGTGTGCGTGTGGCACGAATTAATCTGATCACCCGTAATATTTGGAAAACACGGGCGATACGCAGTGCTTCAATTGCAGGGATGCTGGCAACAAAATCAATCCAGTGATGTTTTAAATAAAACTTCTTACTTGGGGCTTTAAAAAGTTCATAAAAAAAGCGCGACATAAACAAGAGGCAGATACTGGTATCAATAAACAATAATACCCGTCTGGTTTCAGGATCTATTTTGCTGAAAGTCAGCATAATCACAATAAAGACTGAAAAAAGCGATAACACCATCATCGCCAGTTCGAAAGGGCTGGGACCATTTAAGGTTTTTAATGACCAGCGTTTTTTATCTATCATCGATACAAATCCGTTTTGCAAAAGCAGTGCAGTGATGCTACCAATCATGGGGTATGGCGTAAACCTTAATTGCAGCCATAAAAAAACACGCCTTAAACAAGGCGTGTTTTTTAAAATCCAAACATCAGCTATTCGTCTACAAATTGCACTAAATCATCTAAAACGCGCTTTTTAATTTCAAGTTGTGCATCTGAATTTAACCCGTATCGCTGGGCTAATAAGACGTAATCATCTTGGCTTAACGACACGGTTAATCTGGGTCTTTTTGGGCGCTTAGTGACGCTTAAACCAAGTATTGAGCGAATTTGATCTGAAGGGCTGACCCCTGCATCAAGGGCGGCTTTTCGGATCTGGTACTGAAACTTTTCATCTAAATCAAACGCGACTTGGGTTGCCTTGGCCGCTTGCTGATTTTTTATCCAGGTTTCTGGTAACGATTTACCTTTACTCATGGTTGGTTTAACTCCCTAAAACCGCTTTAACTTAGCTTGCCGGCCAAAACTCGCGAATATCCGTTAATGGACGATATAGCGTCAACATGACTTCAGTATCGCCACCTTCATAAACTTCGACATCCACAGCGTGGCTTTCATCGCTATCAACTAATGAGTAGCTTTCAAAGCCATCGCCTCGTTGTTGATTACTATCATCTTGAGGTGGCTTTTGACCACGGTAATCTTGACGATGGAAATAACCAAAAGTGGCAAATTCAACTTGATGATAAGCATCACTTAACCAGCGTGCGTATTCACTGTCTAATTCATTTGAAAGCGGTAGTGTTTTGAGCTCAGCATTACCGGGCTCTTCAAATAACTGTGAGAATTCATCGAGATCAAAAATTTGCTCAACGATAGAGCGATTTACTTTGACAGAGAAACTTAAGTAAGCTTCATCTTCTTCAATGTATGACATGAAAATAGCGGTGCCACTGTGACCGCGAAGTAACCACTCACATTGTTGTGAACGTTCATATTCATAAGTATGAATCGCTTCAACTTTAAGTTGCTGCCCACGTAGTTGCTCAGGTAAGGCAAAACTATCATCAAGGGAGATCATATCTCCCTTGAGTAGCTTGTTCACATGGTCAAGCTGACGTTTAGGGGCTTCTTTCTTGCCAAATAGGCCACGCAGAAATCCCATAGTCAATTAACCTTTTTTCGCTTTAAGACGCTCTAAAACAGCATTAGCACTAGACTTTTGCTCACCAATTCCTGCTTCTGCTAGCTTAGCGTGTAAAGACTTGTCGCTATTCTCTTCAGCTAAGGTTTCTGATGCTTGTAGGCGATCATCAAACTGTTGCTGGCGAGCTTTAATACGCTCTAGTGAATCTTTTGCATTCATTAACTTTGAGTTACTTGATGCAAATGAATCAGTAATAGTCGCGGTGGCTTTTTGTACGCTTTCAGTGGTTTTAACCATGCTTAGCTGACGTTGATAATCAGTTAATTGACGCTCGGTTTTCTTCACTAATTCTTTTAAGCGTAAAGCATGTGCAGAATAGCTGCTGTTCGCTGTTTCGTGTTCTGCTAGCTCTTGATCTAACTGAGCGATTTTTTCAGCAACTTCAATAGCTAACGCTTCGTTATCTTTTTCAAGTGCTTGAGTTGCATAACCTTCGTGCTCAGTGATGCTGCGTTTCAGGCGATCGATTTCACGGCTTGCTTGCATTTCTTTCGCCATAACGTCAGTTAACTCACGTTTTGCTTTAGTTAAATGCTTTTCTGCGTCACGAATTTCTTGTTCAAAAATACGAGTAGAGTTTGCATCAACAATAGTTTGGCCGACTTCATTTGCGCCGCCACGAAATGCCGTTAAAATTTTATTTAAAATGCCCATGATATGGCTCCTTACTTCAAAAATTCGACAAGTTCGTCGATGACTTCTAAACAGTTATCAGACAATACTGATAATTCCTGCTCGATCTCTTCCATGCTTGAGGTGACTGATAACGCCCCGTAAACCACATATTTATCATCAATTTTTGCAAAAGATGACAAAGGCATTGGAATGTTTAGTTCAAGCATAGTTTCAAACATTTGGGTACGAGTTTCAGTTTTTACTTCGCTCTCATCCCATAAATAACTGATACATAAGATTTGATTGTCAGTTACCGATACAAATACCGGTAATTCTTCACGGCCAGCAACGTTGACTTGTAATACTTCAACATCACCATCAATTGGAAAACAATCAAACTTCAAACCGGTATGGCTAAGGTCGCCAAGTTCTGTCAAATGGTTAGCAATCTTATGGATATTCATATTCGTCCTTATTGACATATTATGTCTTAGGTTTCAAAGATAGCACTTAGACATATTATGTCAAGTCTATTTTTGAGTTGGTTAAAAAAGATTCATCCCTTGGTTGTCAGACCAAGATGCTAAGTGGTAATGGTATAGCTGTAATGAGCCAATTCTATTCACTTTGATAGTGTCAGCATCATTATAAAATGTGCCAGGAAACTCAAATGCGCCATGTATAAGCCCGGGAGTCAGCCATTGCTCATTAATGGGCAACGTCTCGTTATGGGCTAGACGTTGCTTGGCATTTTGTCCTGATAAGGTGGCGATAGACCAGCCCCATTCACCAAAGCTTGGCACGTTATGATGGTATTGCTCGACCGAAAACCCTGCCGATTCAATGGTTTTTCCTACAGAAATAAAGGCATTTTGGGCATGATAAGGCGAAGTCGATTGTACCGTCATTGCCCCATCAGCGCTCAATAGCTCGACCAGTTTTCGATAAAATAAATCAGAATAAAGCTTATTTAAATCAGGGTGGCTCGGATCTGGCAAATCCACAATAATGGCATCAAATTTTTGATTGTCAGCAATCAGTTTATCAATGCCATTAAAGGCGTCATCATAAATAAGCTTAACGCGAGGATCATTTAGTGCATCGCCGTTAAGGGCTAACATGGCATTGCTAACACGCTCTGGCATGTTCTCATGGGGCTCTCTAAACAAGTCGACGAGCTGTTCATCTAAATCCATTAAGGTGACCGATTTTGGATCCCATTTGAAAACTTGCTTAAGCCCTAAGCCATCTCCGCCGCCAATAATTAGCACATTATCCTGCCTTGCACTGGCTGCAAGTGTCGGGTGAACTAAAAAGCTGTGGTAGATGTGCTCATCAATACTGGAGAACTGTAATCGACCATTAATGTATAGCGAATACACTGGCGCTTGACCTTTGCCTCGCAGCCGCTCGGTAAAGGTTAACTGCTGAAAACGGGTAGCTTCTGAATACACCACTTTGTCTTTATATAGCAGGTTATTGAAATTTTGCTCCCAACTGGGGCCGTGCAGTGCCAGTAGCACTAATACTCCTGTGGCGATAAAATGTCCTGCGAGGATCAGTTTAGCCCAGCGGATTTGCTGCCAAAAGCGCCAAATAAACACAAAGCCTGCTAACAAGTTAACACTGGCGGTGAGCGCTGCTGCGAGCTGAATATCTAACGACAGCATGAACAGTACCCAAATAGCCGCGCCAGCACCCGCACCGACATAATCAGCGCCATAAATGGTGCCGGCATTGTGCAGCAAGTGCTCTTCAGATAAGGATTGACGTACGCGGGCAATCAGCGGGATCTCCATGCCGATCATCAAACCTAGAATAACCCCCCAGATATAGGGTAAATATTCACTAAGATTTTGTAATACGCCAATAAAACCGCCGTCAGGTAAATGATCTGGTGGCAGGCCTAAGGTGTTGGCAATAATTAACGGTAATTGCTGGCCAAATCCAATCACGGCGGCGGTAATTAAAATCGCTAATGATCCACAAAATGCCACAATAAGTTCAAGCATCGCAAAGCCGGTGAAGGCACAGCGAATTTTACGAGCGGCAAAGGCGCCAATGCCCATAGACACAATCATAATGCCTATCATGGTGTAAATAGCAGCTTCTAAGGCGCCGAGAATGCGGCCTGCATAGTGGGAAAGTAGGTATTCGTAAATAAGACCACAGCCTGCCAGTAAGGCCATAATGCCCAACAATAGGGCATCATCAAACCAAGCAAGGCTGCGTTTATTCGCTGGAGGCAAGGTGCCTGTTTGAGAAGGGCTATTTTGCTTGTCGCAGCCCTCCTGGCTCTGTTCAAGCAAAGTATTATTCATCTATTTATGCCATTAACGCCGCTAAAATGAGTGCAACAGCAACACTAATTGCTAGTTCAACTGCAGCCACACCGACGTTGTGTTGTTTTTCAACTTCGTCAGTAAGGTTGATTTGAGCTAAGACTAGCTTTTTAACCACAGCAAGTAATAGCGACAACACTACCAGCATGATTATCGAGAAGGTTAACCAGCCGACGATATTCATTAAGTAAGCAGTTGGATCATAGATAATAAAGTGACTGGCCGCTTTAAAGGTAAATGCCATGGCAATCATGTAACCACTGTGACGAATCGCAACGGCTATTTGGCCTTGCTCTAGTGCTTTTTGCATCGAGGCATCTTGATTACGTTTAGCGTATTGGTGCTCACGAAAGCGGGTTAATAACACTAACATTAATTGCGAGATTAAGAAGGCGGTAAAGATAGCAATGAAAGTATCTAAGGTAATATCTTCTGCCCACATTAATACCGAGCGAATAATAATTGCTGTGGCAACAGCAGCGGCGGCATCAACGATGGCAACCGACATATTACCATTGATAATTTGGCTGTTTTTATCGATTTCATTTAAGGCAATTTTGTCGTGTAGTACTCGACCAAACTTGATTAAAAGTAAGCCAAATAAGCCGTAAGCTGTCATGCCAATGGCTTCAACAATATACGAATCAGCAGCTTCACCTGTAATCGCCCCTGAAAGTACAATCCCTAATGCCAGAACGGCACCCGCGGTACTAACCCCAAAAGCAAAGTTATCACGCTCTGCGAGTTCAGCGCGGCTGTTTACTCTCACGCTCCAGCCTTGTAAGTAGCGCATTAGCGCCAGTAAGATCACCGCGATGGTCAGATCAATCGCTAAAATTATCGCTAAATCTAGGGTGAGTCCGAAGTCATTTAAAAATGTCATGGTTAGTCCTTATTTGCCTCGGCGTACACCGCGTGTGGTGCGGCTAGTTGAATTACGGAAACTGCTGTCTTTGGAATAATTTGAACGGAACTTACTTGTGCTACGTGCTGTTTTGGTTCCGGCAGTACTGGCTTTAGGTGTTGCAGTACTTTGTCTTGATAAGCTGGTTGAGCCTGTACGTGATTTCGCATACGGGCTATTAAATTGCTTACCTTGAGAATTAAAGGTTTTCTTGGTGTTCTCAAATGTACGATTTTGCGCGCTCGCCTGTTTAGGAGACGTATAACGGTAGCGACCGACATCATTGTAGTAGCTGTAACCACGATTGTTTGACCAGCGGTCATAGCGTACAGGATTCATGATGTTAGAGAACATCGAATACATGCCATACCAGGCCCAAAATGACATGCCGCTTGAATTAGTTTGCCAGCTACCATAAGCGGGGTTACCCACTAGCTGGCTTCCTGCACCAAAATCTTCGCTACCGTTGGCCATTGCTTCGGCTTCACGGCTGATGGCGTTAACCCTTGCCAGCTGTCCACCTGATAAATCAGCCACCACATTAACGGGATCGGAAAGCATGTCATTAAACAAACTTGAATCAGCTGCTTGATAAATATTTTGCGCTTCTTCGAGCTGCTGATCTAAATCAACGAAGTTGGCAGAATCGGCCAGTTCACTGGTTCTGCGTTTTAGTGATTGGTACATAGGGCCACTTGAGGTCGCATCACGCGCCAGTTCATCAAGTAGCGGCACCAGATCAGGCTTACTGTTTTTAAGTAAGCTGGTATATTGTGTCAGTAAGGTGGCATTACGAAGCTCACCTGCGTTTAGCATTGAATCGAGTTGAGTCAATCGCTGCTGTGACAGCTGCTGATATTGCGTAATTTTTTCAGGTCTGTCATCACCACAACCTGATAATGTTATGCACAAGATCAGCGCTGAAAATACTGCAAGGACACGAGGAAGCATGCCAGCCATGTGTTCTCCAAATAGTATAAAATACATATATAAATATAGTATCAAGTCGCATAATTATATGCTTAAAACTGACTAAATATTTACATGGTTCGGTATTACTGTTGTAAAGGATATAGTAGTCTTAATCGAAGGTACAATATCGACTAGCTATTTATGCGGTCGTTGATTTTATTGTATAACACACCTTGACATAATATGTCGAATTGAAATGTGTAAGTCTTAGTAATTTGCCAAAGGGATCGGATAAACATGCACAACCAAAGTAACAACGTCTTGTCTGCAGAGCTTAATGAAATTGCAGCACGTTACTGGTTAAGGCTTTGTGAAACATGGCCTGAAATCACTGAAAAACTAACCCTGTCACAACAAGCTGAATTAAAGTTAGTGTTAGGTTTGAGTGATTATATTGCCGAGCAATTGTGCCGTAATCCCCAGTGGATTGAATTGCTATTCGATGGTCAGTTAACTCAGCTCGATAGACAGTCTTTTACTGGTGAATTACACACTAATTTAGCCTCATCAAGCTCAGAAGAGCAGGTTAAAAAACAGCTACGTCAATTTCGAAACTTCCAAATGGTACGTATCGCTTGGCGAGACTTTTTAAATTATTGCGATGTTGAAGATTCACTACTGGATTTATCTAACTTAGCTGAAGCGTTGGTGATAGGTGCTCGCGATTGGCTCTACACTAAAATGTGTCAGCAAATCGGCACCCCAACAGATGAAGAGGGCAATCCACAGCCGTTACTTATTCTCGGTATGGGTAAGCTTGGTGGTCGAGAACTGAACTTTTCCTCTGATATCGATTTGATTTTTACCTTTCCTGAACATGGTGAAACCATCGGTGGTCGCCGCGCTCAAGCTAACCAGCAATTTTTTATCAAAATGGGTCAACGACTGATCAGTTTATTAGATCAAATCACCGTTGATGGCTTTGTGTTTCGGGTCGATATGCGCCTGCGCCCATACGGTGAAAGTGGCCCGTTAGTGGTCAGTTTCAGTGGTCTTGAAGATTACTATCAAGAGCAAGGTCGTGATTGGGAACGTTACGCCATGGTTAAGGCGCGAGTACTCGGGCCTTGGACGCAATATAGTGATGACTTACATGACTTATTAAGGCCTTTTATTTATCGTCGCTATATCGATTTTTCAGCCATTGATTCGCTACGAAAAATGAAACGACTTATTGCACAAGAAGTTAGACGCAGACAGCTCACAGGCAATATAAAACTGGGAGCCGGCGGGATCCGCGAAGTTGAATTCGTGGTGCAAAGTTTTCAGCTCATACGTGGCGGACGAGAACCTGCACTGCGACAACAAAGTTTGTTTGGCGCAATTGATACCTTATATAAGCTAGGTCAGTTAGAGTACTTGGCCGTTGATGAGCTAAAACACAGCTACATTTTACTGCGCCGAGTTGAAAACCTACTTCAAGCTCTTGATGATAAGCAAACCCAAACATTGCCCGATAATGCCACTGATTGGCAGCGACTATGCTATGCCATGGGCGAGAGCGATGAGCACAGCTTGCGGGAAAAAATTGCCAATGCCATGGGCAACATTCATCGCCACTTTAAAGATACTGTCGGTGGCGAAGATGAACAGGACTCAAGCGAGCATTGGACTTGCCAGTTATGGCAAATTCATGATCAGGAAAATGCCTTAGCGTTACTTGAAGAGCATGATGTTGAAGATGATAGTTTATGGCCAAGCTTAGATGACTGGCGCAGCAATGTATTAAAACGCTCAATAGGCCCCAGGGGACGTGAAACTCTTGAAAAATTAATGCCTAAATTGTTGGATGAATTATTAGAGCAACCAGTCCCGAGCGTGGCATTAAAAGCGGTATCAGGGGTGTTAGATAAAATTTTAACCCGTACCACTTATCTTGAATTATTGTGTGAGAACCCCGGTGCCCGTCAGCAGCTCATTAGCCTTTGTTGTGCTAGCCCCTGGATTGCCGAAGAGTTAGCGAATTTTCCGATGTTACTGGATGAACTCATCGATCCGGCTCAGCTTTACGATACCACCCCGCTGGATGACTACCCAAGTGAGTTAAGGCAGTACCTATTGCGCGTTCCAGAAGATGACATGGAACAACAGATGGAAGCGTTGCGCCAGTTTAAGCTGTCACAACAGCTAAAAATTGCCGCCGCTGATATTACTGGCGTGCTACCTGTGATGGAGGTGAGCGATCACTTAAGCTACCTTGCAGAAGCCATCATTGAGCAAGTGGTATTACAAGCCTGGCATCAAGTTGCCTCAAGGCACGGCATACCTGCAGGTACAAGCTCTGAGAAAATGGGCTTTGCTATTATTGGTTATGGAAAATTAGGTGGCATTGAGCTGGGATATGGCTCTGACTTAGATCTGGTTTTTTTACATAACCATCAAGGCGCAGGCGCTACAGATGGTAAAAGACCGATTGATAATGGCCATTTTTATTTAAAACTTGCGCAGCGCATTGTGCATTTATTTGCTACCCGAACCACTTCTGGAGAGTTATATGAAGTGGATATGCGCTTAAGACCTTCTGGCGCTTCAGGCTTATTGGTTAGCGAGATTGAACAGTATCGCGAATACCAGCGAGATGAGGCCTGGACATGGGAGCATCAAGCTTTGGTGCGCTCACGTTTTGTTTATGGCGATCATCGCTTAGCGGCACGTTTTAGTGAAATTCGCACAGAGGTGCTATCGCATCAGCGCCAGCTTCCTGAACTTGCGAAACAAGTTCGCGATATGCGCATTAAAATGCGCCAGCATTTATTGAAAGCATCAAACGGTAAGTTCGATTTAAAACAGAGTGCGGGTGGCATTGCCGATATTGAGTTTATGGCCCAGTATTTAGTGTTAGCCTACGCTAACAAAAATAAAGAGTTGTCCATATGGTCTGATAATGTGCGCATTTTTCAGCTATTAGCCGAGCTTGAGATTTTACCTGTGATGACTGCTCAATACCTGACTCAAACCTACTGTTGGCTACGGGATGAAAGTCATCGCCTGACTCTTCAGCGCGCTAAAGGCGAAATCGATGCAGATAAAGCCAATAACAAGGTCAGCGAAATTATTAATATTTATCAGCACATTTTAGGTGAAGCGCTATAACGTCTTGTCTAAAACCGTAGGTTTTTGGTTTTGTTAGGATAACGGTGCGGGAAAATAGTGACCTGCACCGTTTTATATAAATTAAAAGCGGTGCAGCGCGGCATTCACACACTGATTCAATTTGATACACCATCTTCATATAAAATTTGTCTTTCTCAGGACTAACTCACAGTCTTGTTACTGCATTATTTTACACTGATTGTTTTGAGCCACCTTAAGCGCGCATTCGTATTGATTGCTTTGTCTATTAGGTGTTTAGTGAACAGGTTTTCTTTGTAAGGATGTAGTGATGAAAAATGCCATTGATATATATGAAGCGCTAAAAGTATTTAATAAGATAACCGACATGGGGCAAAAGCTGGCCGCTGCAGATGGCGACAACTCTAGCTATGAACTATGTGGCTTAAATGCGCAAACAGGCTTTGATGGCTACACAATTATTCTTAGTGACGGCCGAACCTCTTTAACGATTTATTTCCATAATAAATATCAATTTGATTACCCAGATAATGCTGCGTTTGATAATTTTATGGCGCGTTTTGCTGAGGTGATGAAGTACTCAGTATAAACAGCACTATGTCATCAAAAAAATTTTGCGCTTTAGTTGCGCTTTGCTGCACGCTAAAGCTTACCTAAGTGCAATTAATGTTATTTTCTGTAGTTAATTCTCAAAGCTGTTAACTCGCACCATTTAACAGCTAGCGTTACAAATTAGCAGTGAGCTAATTATATACATTTAAATTTTTAAGCTTGTGCAAAGGCGTAAGAGAGTTGACCTCGGCTCGATATCTTGGTTTTTTTGAAAATATTCTGGATATGCATTTTCACTGTGTTAACAGAGATCTCTAAATTAGCTGCTATTTCATCATTAGTTAACCCTTGGCAAACTAAGGTTAACACTCGCTGTTCTTTTTTGGTGGTTAACGACAGTAACTCTATCTGACGTTGGGTATTAGGTTGGCGTTTCTTAGATTGGATATAACGTGACATGGCATCATTACTGAAATAAAGCTTATTATTATTGACACTTTTAAGGGCTTCAATAATTTCGACTTCAGAAGCATTCAATGTGAGTGCGCCATGAAAGCCGTTGGATATCAATAAGGTTTCGCATTCTATATTAAGATTAGGACAAAAAACTAAATGCTTACCTGTTGTAAGAATATCAGCTGAAATTAAATAGGCGTGTTTATGAGGGGCTTCTAAATAGTGAATAAGAAATTTTGGCCTTTTATCGGCAGCTTTACAGGCAAAGTTTAGTGAGTCATAGAAGGCGGTTTCAATATTGAGTAATCCTGAGATTTTAGATACTTGCAGGGCCTGTGGTTCTGGAAGTTGTTTAAAAATCACATCTGAAAAAATCATTTCGGCTACATCCCTGTTATTTGGGCTACTATTGAAAATCCGTTCAATAGCAAATTTATATATTAAAGACAGGCTCTTTTACTAATAGCCGATACATTAAACTATTAAGTTTTACTTTTAAAGCGAAAAGCTCGGAATTGACCTGCAACTTATGTAAAAGAAATGTTATTTGTTGTTTTAATAAAGTTGGTTTAGTATATGTCAAAATTAATAATAAAGGAAACTGATTGGTATGAATAACAAAGGAAATGGGGTTACTTTTATTGGCCCTGATACTTCATTGGATGGAGATATGACTGTACAGGGACCTGCTTTGGTTGCCGGTAAAGTTAAAGGTGTTATTCGTTCAACAGACCAAGTTAAAATTGAAGTTGGTGGCGAAATTGACGGTGAGCTTTTTTGTCAAGAATTAAGAGTTTGTGGTGAATTTAAAGGTAAATTACATTGCAACAGTTTAGTGATTGTAAGCTCTGGTGTAGTTGAAGGTGATGTATCTAGCCATAAAATGGAAATTTATGATGGTGGTCAATTTTTAGGTGCCAGAACCAAGGGCCCTGAAGAAGGCGTATTGCCCCAAGCAACTGTTGAAGATAAGCCAGAAGCACAAGTCACAGAAGCCTATGCTTTCCCAAAGACTGAAGCGCCTGTTGCAGAGGCGCCGATAGCTCAAGCTGCAAATAAGGGACATTTTAACAATCTTAAGCCAGAGCCTGTAGTAAAAACTACCGTAGCGGTTCAGGTGAAAACAGATGTTAATAAAGCCGAACCTAAGAAAGTCGATGTTAAGGCTGAACCTGCACCTGCCACAACTCAGATTAAACCACAGACTCTTGCAGAAATTAATTCACAGACCAGTGGTAGTAGCGCTGCAACTGCAAATTCTCGAGTAGAGCCTCAAGTAAATACAGATGCTCATAATAACCCGAAGCCAGTTGCAGAACCTAAGCCTAAGTCAAAACTTGAGATTAAGCCGCAACCGAATCCTCAAGCTCAACTTGCTGCAGCAGAAGCGGCGAGAAAGGCTCAAGAGAAATCATCAGGTTCAGGTGCTAAGCTATTTGTCGCGGCTATCGCTGTTGCTGCAATTGCTGGCGCGGTTTATAAAAAAGATGAATTGACTCAATTGATTGAATCAAAGCCTGTTACAGCTTCAGTGGTGAAACCGGCAACGACGGTTATTGATATTGAACCACAGCAAATACAGCCAGCAGAAAACCAAATTGAACTTGCTAAGGCAGATGAAGTACTTGAGCCTTCAGTTAGTGTTGCGCTTACCACTGATATTGACGAGTCTGAAATTGTGACTACTGCAAATGATGCGCCTGACTCGGCAATTGAAATGCAAGCAACTGCATCAGCTGAAACAGAAGCAGAACTTGAAGTGACAGAAACTGCTTTAGCTGATGAAACTGAAGACTTGCTTGTCAGTGTGAATGAGGCTGTTGTAGCAGTTGAAGATGAAGTGGTCAGTCAGCCTCAAGTTGATAGCTTAATGGCAGATCTACTCGCTGAAGAGACGACTGATGAGGTTGCAAGTTCAGCAGAAGCAACTGACACGGTTGGCAGCTTATAAATTTTTAAAAGCTAATCTGCAAATAAAAAGGCCTTCATTAGAAGGTCTTTTTATTTATGCTTTCTTTAATGTGTTTATTTTTATATCAGTAACATCCCCCCCCTTCCGCACAGCTTTTCTTTGTTCATTTTGACACTTTTTTAACTGCGTAATTCTTATTATCAAGTATTCAAATAGTTATAAACGCTTCGCTCTAATGTTGTGCGCGCCAAATTAAAGTTGCACCTTATTAGTGCATTAAAAGACTTTTTTATTTAACTTATATTTTAAAATGCTATACGAATCATGGCTTTACATGGTTGGCCTGATGATTGAATTGTATTTGTAAACAAATTTATAACAATCACACTTTTGGAGGTCGAGATGAAACTCGTCAGCGCTATCATCAAGCCATTTAAATTGGATGATGTCCGTGAAGCTATTGCAAGCATGGGCATTGAAGGAATGACTGTTACCGAAGTAAAAGGTTTCGGTCGTCAAAAAGGTCACACTGAGCTATATCGTGGCGCAGAATACCAAGTCGACTTTCTTCCTAAAGTGAAGTTGGAAATTGCTACTAAAGCAGAAAACTTAGATATGTTAATTGAAGCCATTACGACAGCGGCTCATACCGGCAAGATTGGCGATGGCAAAATTTTTGTTACTGATCTTGAGCAAGCTATCCGTATCCGTACGGGTGAGCTAGATAACGAAGCACTATAAGGGGAATGTAATGGAAGAGTTAGCAACGTTAGGCACAACCGTCACCGAATTACGTTTCGCATTAGATACGTTTTATTTTCTAATATCAGGTGCGTTTGTCATGTGGATGGCAGCAGGTTTTGCAATGCTTGAGGCGGGCTTAGTTCGTTCAAAAAATACCACAGAAATTTTAACTAAAAATGTATGTTTATATTCAATCGCCTGTGTGATGTTCCTGTTAGTGGGTTACAACATCATGTATGTCGATAACACTGAAGGTGGCTGGTTACCATCATTTGGTTCATTAATTGGCTCACAAGCCGCTGATGCAGATCATGCGCTGGAGTCTGACTTCTTCTTCCAAGTTGTATTTGTTGCAACGGCAATGTCAATTGTGTCTGGTGCAGTTGCAGAGCGAATGAAGCTTTGGTCTTTCTTAATCTTTGCAGTGGTATTAACCGCGGTTATCTACCCAATTGAAGGTTACTGGACTTGGGGCGGTGGCTTCCTTTCTGCTGCTGGTTTCGTTGACTTCGCTGGTAGTGGTATTGTACATATGGCCGGTGCAGCAGCAGCTATCTCAGGAGTACTATTACTGGGTGCTCGTAAAGGTAAGTATGGCCCAAATGGTGAAGTTCATCCTATCCCAGGTTCAAACTTACCAATGGCGACATTAGGTATGTTTATCTTATGGATGGGTTGGTTTGGCTTTAACGGTGGTTCACAATTATTAGTCTCAGACGCAGAAAATGCTTCAGCAGTGGCTAAGATTTTTGTAAACACTAACTCAGCAGCCGCTTTCGGTGCAGTTTCAGCATTATTAGTTTGTAAAGTTGTCTGGGGTAAGGCTGACCTAACCATGATTTTAAATGGTGCATTAGCGGGCTTAGTGGCTATTACAGCAGACCCATTATCACCTTCACTATTAATGTCAGGTGTCATTGGTATCGTCGCTGGTGGTGTGGTTATCTTCTCAATTGTTGCCTTTGACCGCATTAAAATTGATGACCCAGTAGGTGCAATCTCTGTACATGGTGTTGCCGGTTTCCTAGGTCTAATGCTAGTACCATTATCAAATGCTGATGCAAACTTTGGTGCTCAGTTATATGGCGCAGCAGTTATCTTTGCTTGGGTATTCTCAGCTTCATTCGTAGTATGGTTTATCCTTAAAGCGACAGTGGGTATCCGTGTTACTGAAGAAGAAGAGTACAACGGTATGGATGCATCTGACTGTGGTGTTGATGCTTACCCAGAGTTTGTTTCAATCAAATCAGCTGGATAATAGATTGCTTTAAACACTGAGCATGTTAAAACTAAAAGCAGAACCTTAGGGTTCTGCTTTTTTGTGACTCTTAAAAAGTGAACAAGTGTGACGAGTGAATAAGTGCAATGAGGTTTAACATGGTTAATTACTTTCAAGTATTGATGATTGCTTTACTTATCAGTATCAGCTTTTTCGCCACTGCGGGAAAAGTGGTTGTGAGAAAGACATCTGAACCATTTGACGCTTTTGCAATACGAAATCAAGTTCAGCAGGACTATCAATGGCAGCAAATGCTCAAAATGCAGCAGCAAATTAATATTTTACAAGCTCTGCCGAATGGCTGTTTGGTATTCGCTGCGCCATACCGTTATTTTAATTGCGCCGGTAATTCCTACCGACCATACACCTATCAAAACCAAGAGGTGTTTATTCAAATTGACCCGCCAGTTGCCAAGTAATAATGAAATTCAAATATTCGCCACTGGCTTAAGCTTTTTACATTCATCTTTTGTAACTTTTTCAAAATCGCAATTCTGCCACTAACTTCTATGCTTAATGATAGGCTTTTATGTGGGGTAGAATTATGTTGCATCATGATGACGTTTCTTCGAAAAATTCATTAATAATTCAATCTTTTGGTTTTTCACGCCTTAATCTCTGTTTTTATTTACTAATATTGATTTTTATTTCAGGCTGCTCTAGCACGTCGAGTATCAATAAAGCCAAGGTTAATGTCAGTGGCTTATTTAACGATAGTTATTTTAATGAGGTAGATATTCCCGCTACAGCAGAGATTTACAATTTACCTGATGAGATAGTTACTGAAATACAGCGTGATTTTGCTCGCTCAGGTGGCGTTAACGGCCTTAAAATACCGGTAAACCTTTGGCTTGCTGAGTACATCAATGCTCAAGAGGGGGGCTTTGAATATCGAGATCACTACACCCGAATGGCCAGCGTGACAGCCCTTGAGCGGGCGGGTAACTGCATGTCGCTGGTGGTACTGACAACTGCTATCGCACAGGTACTTGATGTCCCTGTAAAGTTTCAAGATATTGATGTAGAACCCATATGGGATAGAAGGGGAGGTTTTTACCTCGTAAATGGTCACGTAAATATGAAACTACTGCACCGTGACGCTCCCAATAGTATTAGTCTTCGCGGTTCGGACATATTAGTGGATTTTTTGCCTGAGCGCTCAATACGCTCATACCGTGTTAAGCAAATTAATAAACAAACCTTATCTGGAATGTACTTTAATAATGTTGCAGCAGAAGCATTAGTACGCGGTGACTACGACTTAGCGTATGCATTGGTAAAACGGGCTATTGAGTTAGACCCGTATCACGTCAATAGTATTAACACTCTGGCGGTGATTTATCGTCATAAAGGATTAGATGAACGGGCAGAAAAAGCCTATCGCTATGTGCTTCAGTTAGAACCTAAAAATATCACTACCCTGTATAATCTTGCATTAATATTAGGTGAGCAAGAGCGACTAGAAGAGTGGAAACAGGTTCATAAAATTCTTGAATTAGCCCGCATTAATAACCCATTCTATTACTTTGATATGGCCCAAGAGGCGTATTTTGAAAAGCAATATCAAGAAGCCTTAGTGTGGTACAAACGTGCGGTTGAACGGGCGGATTACCGCCATGAGTTTTATTTTGGTTTGTCCCGTGCCTACTGGGCAACAGGCGATCAAAGACGTGCCAAGAAAACCATGCAAAAGGCGCTAGATCTTAGCCATGATGAGACCAATCAAGATCGTTATAAAGGTAAGCTGCAAGCTATGATGCGCCATTAATATAATAAGGCCTAGTTACTTTAGCCACTTACAGCGTGTTAGCTGCAAGTGGTTTTTTATTGCTTGATATATTTTGATAGCAATAATCGAAGGAACAGACTCAAGATTAAAGCGAATTGAATTGAAGATAATTTTAGAAATGAATGAATTTATTAGATATTTTATAT
>NZ_MCTY01000070.1:0-3241 GCF_002873635.1 Shewanella sp. 10N.286.52.B9 | reverse complement strand
CTATTGAATAAGCTGTTAGCTTTCTTATCAACGTCAAGGATATATTGTGAAATTCTTAAAAGTTACTTTATTTATTGTTAGTATTCTTCCGAGTTTTGCTAATGCAGGAAGCTCCTACAAGTTTGTTGAAAATGAAATAACATCATTTATGAAGGAGAATAATGTACCAGCAGTTTCGGTGGGCATAATTGAAAGTGGTAAGATCAAGTTTGAAAAGGCTTTTGGAACATATAGTAGGGATAACCTTTCCTCAATTACGACAAATAGTCTATTTCAGATCGGTTCTCAGTCAAAAGTTATCACTAGTTTGTTGACTTTGTCTTTGGTGGAAGATGGAAGATTAAACCTTAATGATAATTTGGATAACTTATTGCCCAAATTATTCCAATCCATCGACAAAGCAACTTTACAGAAAATCACCCTCGACATATTGCTTAGTCACCGTTCAGGACTTCCTAACTATCCTACAAACGTTAATCGAGTGGACGGCGACCCGATGGAAGGGGGATACACTGAATCTCAATTATTAGCAGCATTTAAATCTTTAATCTTGGATTTCGAGCCAGACTCAAAATTCTCATATTCGAATTTCAACTATGCTGTAATCGGATATATTCTCAGCGCTAAAACGGGTAAATCCTACGAAGCGTTGGTCGAGGAGTATTTGGACGAGAAATTTGGTGTTTCAGGAGTGTACGGTCGGTTAACATCCAAAAATTCAGACTTTGTTGTCACACCATACAGAAAAGATGACCGACTTATAGAAACAAAGCCTTGGGATATGGGGCTGCTGACTCCGCATGGTGGTTTGTATTCATCATCAAACGGACTATTAAGATTAATGATACAGCAAATGTCGGCATATCAAAACGTGGATGAGGGCAAACAGGCTTCGCCTTTTGTATCGACCCAGAACAGTTATGAAACGGGTTTGTATCCTGGCTTAAATTATGGGTATGGCATGTTCGAGGCAACCGCAGAATTGGGCTTATATCCTGAAACCGTATTGTGGCATGGTGGAGACCTTGATGGATTTGGGTGTGAGTACATTTTTTCACCTAGTTCAAAGACAGGTATCGTACTGTTGACATCGAGTGGTGGTCGGGATTTTGTGCTCCTAGGCAGAAAGTTAATGCAGAAACTGCTGGCATCAAAAGCTAACAAACAAAGTCAGTCGGACGCGTAAACGCGCCACTGCTTTGGGCGTTAACACTCAATTCTTATGAATATAGATTCTACAAATTTTCGGGATAAGGCTTTAGCACAGGTAACCATCGGTTATGATTGGGCTCAGTCATTAAACTATGCACTAGTCAGCGTCCAAGACCGCGATGGCGCAGTAAGCACATACCGTCTCGTTGGGTTAACCGAGTATTCTATAAACGAAGATTTTGGTTGTATGGCAATATCACAGTGTAAGTTCATCGATGACTCATCTGGAATATATCTCAGTCTAGATCCATACAATGAACTTGGAGCCAGAGAGGAAGAAGACAATTTTTGTTTCTGGTGTAAATCAATAGAGCGTGCCAATGGCCAGTGTTAACAAGCGCATCAAAGGCGACGCTCGTACCTCGCGCGCTTTATGCGGGCGTTAATTGCCATAGGAACATCGGATGTTTACGAGACTTTTATCCCGTTTTGCTTCAGTGATCTACGTTCAAATATGGGAAAGTAGATTAAAAGTTACAAATTCAGCTAGCAATGAAAGCTATGATGATTCACCGCTAGTTGTAATTCGAACAACAGATAAAGGTGAAAAATTGATTTCAGGTATTGGTAAGCAAGCCAGTATTTCAATTGATTCTAACGAAAAGGTAGTTAACCCTTTTTCACATCCTAGAGTCTTGTTTTCAGATTTTTACGTTGGTGAAAAATTGCTACAGCATGCTTTTAAACAAATTAGCAATATTAAATATTTGCGGCCACGACCAAAAGTAATCATCCACCCAATGGAGAAAACCGAAGGAGGACTGACAATGATTGAAAAAAGGGCATTTAGAGAACTAGCACTTGGTGCAGGCGCAATAGAGGTTAAGCTGCATACTGGTAAACCGCTTACTATTAAGTCTATCAACTTTGATAAATTTGAAGAGGATGAAGGTCCCTTACAAGAAGCGATAAATAACAATTCTACTTCCTCAAATATTATTGTATTTATGTTTTATCTTGTTTTTATAATTTTGGCGGTCTGGCATTTTGGCAACTAACAAAAACATCATGGTGGGAATTTTACTCGCTGGAAAAGCGCTCCTAAAATCCCCATATGTTAAGCGTTAGGCACGGGTTAGAGAATGTCGAAAGAGATTCAACTTAAATACAAAGGAAATAAGTGTTCGGCTTGTGGGTTAAGTGTTAAAGAAATGCTTGATCGTTGGGGCACTTTCAAACGGATGACCGAGTTTCATCACGTCGAAGAAGATAAGAAAGCAGTTAACTATAATGCTTTAATTCGACGCAAGCTATGTACCGAACAGCTAGATGAATTAGATAAATGTATTCTCCTTTGCAGTAATTGCCATAAATTGATACACGCCCAAAATATAAAGGCAAACCTAGACGTTAAACTTGAATTCGAGGGTAACGTTTATAACCAAAAAATTGTCGGGTGGGTAATAATGGACTTCCGTGAAAAGAAAATGCGGATTTACACGGATCAAAAATACTTACTGCATTTGTATCAAATTAGAATCGGAGATGAGCAAGCCAAAGTAATCGTTGGTGTCGAGTTGGATTCCGGTGATTTCTTTAGCAACCTGTTTAAAGGCCTTCGTAATTACAAGAAGTTTGAGATTCGAAACGCTCAAAACACCAAAGTACTTATGCAAGGCACTTACCTTGGTTCAAACGAAATTGAGCTTAAGCAAGCCGTAGAGTTCCCATTTCTCGAATACGAGTGGGACGAGGACGGTGTTAAATCATGGGCAAGAAACGGTAAGCTGCTCGATGAAAATGGTCGCTTTATAGGCGAAGGTACACTAACAACCAAAATGGAACTTATTTAAATGCCTAACAAGGCTGCGGCGTTAAATGTCCGTATTGAATCAGCAATCTCGAATGTTTACGAATGATAGCGATAAATAATTACCAACAATTTTAGTTACGAAACTAAAAAATCCATAGGTGTAGTGGCTGAGTGAATTTGGCCACTTAATTAGAGGTTTTGCAATACCCGAAGTAATCCTTTAAATGCTAATTTAGTAAAATCACTGACTCGTTCATGTCCAGAAACGTGTTTCAG
>NZ_MCTY01000069.1:0-40012 GCF_002873635.1 Shewanella sp. 10N.286.52.B9 | reverse complement strand
AAATAATATTAGTCCTTTTGAAAACAAATATAATTCGCTACAAAACTCATTTGACGAATTAGTTAGTGCGTTATCAATTGCTAAAACTGAAGTTAATGAAGCTGTTACTGAATTTAATCAACGAGTCAACAAACGGCTTGCTGAAAGCGGCACCGATACTAAAGCCGTTACCGCAGCTCCTGTAGCTAAAGATGCTGCAGTAAGTTCGGCAGCTTTATCTGTTGATAATGTCTCTGCAATCAGTGATCAAATTCAAAAAGCACTTGCTGAAAGCATGATGTCAGCAGTAGAAGACGTCAACAACTCAGAACTGACAGCGAAGAAATCGTTAGATCCTGTTGCCGTAGCACCTAAAAAAGCTAAAGCAAAAATTGATAAAATAGAATTCTCTGAAGACATCGCTGAAGATACTCAATCTGAAGCTGAAGAAAAAGCGGCTGGTCTATCTGGCGTGAGTAATATCTTCAAATCTGTCTTCAAGGGGGATCCTAAGACACCGCCAAAAAAGTCAGAAACGCCGGATGATGCAGATCAACTGGTGAAATCAACGAATGCTAACAGCAATGATAAGAAAGCTACTGATAAAAAAGAAGAAGTTGTAGAAACTGAAGATGAAAAAGAAGCCAGAATGAGACGTCGTAGAAGACGTACACATTACATTGCTTCTTAACATTTACAGCTACTGAGGTAATGATACTTAACTGCTGATAGTTGCACCGAATTGAATATCAAAACGGCCTATTTATTAAATAGGCCGTTTTTTATTGAATCGAGTTCGTTGGAATAGTCTTAACAGAGGTGACTCAATGCAGTATTCAGCGACTCAACTTTCCGAGTTGAACATTTGCAATGATTACCACTGTAATCGAATACAAAATGTCCGCTCACTGCTGCAATCACCTTGTAAATGTCGCTTGGATATTACTCACTGCATATGTTGGCAAAGGTTGCTTGAGTTAGCATTTGCAAATCTGCTGGCGCCAATGAGATTTCTAAGCCCCTGCGACCCGCGCTCACGTACATGGTATTAAGCTCCTTGGCAGAGCTATTTATCACGGTTTTTAAACGCCGTTTTTGTCCTAATGGGCTCACTCCACCAAATACATAACCGGTGGTTTTTTCCGCTAGCCCTTTATCCGCCATGACCGCTTTTTTACCACCAAGAGCTTTAGCAAGTAATTTAAGGCTCAACATTGATGTCATGGGCACAACCGCAACGGCCAATTCCTTGCTGTCTATTGTAACCACTAAAGTCTTAAACACTTGGCTCGCTGACACGCCAAGTTTTTCTACCGCTTCATCACCATAGGACTGGGCATTACTATCATGCTCATATTCATAGATAGTGTGAGGAGTTTTATGTTTTTTGAGGGTGTTAATCGCTGGGGTCATAGTGTCTGTAATAAATCCGTAAATAAGACCACCTAATGCTGTAATCTTTTAGCTGTTAGTATCTGTGATTTGTTGATATTCAAAACTGGTAATTTCAAAAGGATTGCCATCGGGATCTGCAAAGTAAATTGACCAGGTAATTTCATGATCGCTTTCAGTATATTTTATCTTATTCTCAGCAAGTTTTTGTTTCCACATCTGGTAATTATTAGCATCCACCCCAAAAGCGACTGTGGTAAATTTAGGCTTAATACTTTCAAAAAGCGCTAAATGAATATCACCATGCTCGATAGTTAGCGGGCCGTCGCCTTGACTCCAAAAGGCTAACGCTTCGACCAGCCTAAAACCCAGCACTTGTTGATACCAAGCGAATGCCTTTGCCCTATCCCTGACATAAATATGAATATGGTCAACCCGAGTCAGTTTAGGGCCAGTTTGACTGAGTGTTGGCTCATTAGAAACAGACATATTAACTCCGATTAATCCACGTTGGTGCACCAAACTCAGTCAATTGCTTATCGACTAGCACAATTGCATCATCATCTGAACAACACAGCAATTCTTGCTGTTTAGCTAATGGCAGCGACTTAAACAGTGATTGCGTTTGTGCGTCATTAATCTCTGTGGCCGATAGGTGCGGCACAAATAAAAATGGCACTAAGGCTAAAGCGCTGGTATCAATTAATCCCACTTGATTACTATCACCACATAAAGGCGCTGTATCAATTGATGGCGTCATTATCATCGCCCCAGCACTGATCCCAATAATCGCAGTACTAGTTCCTGCACAGTGTTTTACAGGACGATCAATTCTAAGGCGATCAATTTCCGGGCTATCTTGACTTATATCACCCAGTGCCAGTTGATAGAGTAACTTATCTAGCCCACGCTGCTTTAACCAGTATAGGAAACGATAAGTATCGCCACCGGATAAATATATTAGCCCTGCTTGGCGTAAAATACGTTCCGACTCGGTGGTATAACCATCTTCAAGATCAATATAGTTAACCTTGTCAAAGCCAAGGCCCTTAAACATGGCAGCTACTGGCGCAAAATAGCTTCGCTGAGAATCTGGCTCAGATGCTATATAAACTACGCCAGCTTGCTTTTCAGCAATCGACAATGTCGCCACCATAGCTGCTATCGCTTGCTGGGATGCAATTGATGTTGCATCACTTAATAATGCTAATTTCATTCTTTTTGTAAATCCTTTTACTATTTTCCATTCTTAATTTCAATCAATTAGCTAGACGGTTTAATCTTCCGCTAAAGCATCAAACTGCTGTCTTTTCTCGTCCATAAACTGCTGCATCGCTGCAGGATCTTGCATCAAATGCGCCATTTGCGACATCACTAACATGTGTGGGGCATCTTGCTGCTGAAACATCGCCATAGCGTGCATTTTACTTTGCGCGACCATTTGCTCGAATGTCTCTGCGCGAAATACTTCATCACAAGCGCCACCAAGCTGTTTACAGGTCATTGTTTTCATCATTATCTCTCTTTTTAAATTATTAAAATTCTGTTGTATTAAGCACTTTGGCTTGCATAATGTTACCAAGGGTAAAGCAACAAATAAATTTGATTAATAATCAAACCCTAGCTGCGCTTTAATGCCATCATTAAAAGCGTGTTTTATCGGTTGAACTTCGGACACTGTATCGGCAAGTTCAATGATTTCACGATGGCAGGCACGGCCGGTAATGATAACATGTTGCATGGCTGGGCGATTTTTTAACGCATTCAGTACCCGCTCAACCTCTATGTAGTGATAGCTCACCATATAAGTTAACTCATCTAATAGCACTAAATTAACTGACTCATCTTGTAAGAGTTTTTCAGCTTCAAGCCAGGCTTCCATCGCCGCTTGAGTGTCTTTTTCTTTATCTTGGGTTTCCCAAGTAAAGCCTGTGCCCATGACATGAAACTCAACCCCTGCGCCTTCTAACAGATTGCGCTCGCCACAGGCCCAAGTGCCTTTGATAAATTGCACTACTGCGGCTTTGTGTCCATGGCCGACGGCGCGGGCTACTGAGCCAAAACCTGAAGTCGATTTACCTTTACCGTTACCAGTAAGCACTAGCAAAATGCCTTTTTCATCTTGGGCGGCAGCAATTTTTGCATCAACCCCTTGTTTTACTTTTTGCTGACGCGCTTTATGGCGATCGGCTTTAGTGGCATCGATATTACTGGTTTGGCTCTGGCTTTCGTTTTGGTTTTCATTATCACTCATGAGAGACTTCCTGTTAATTTATCCATATCTAAATGCGCTTCAAGCACATCTGCTAATCGTTCTAATTGTTGTTCACGTATTTGGTTTATATCAATGCTTTTGGCTTGAGCAAGCCCTGCCCACTGCAATATAAGCTCACAGGCATCTGGGCTATCAAATAAACCATGAACATAGGTTGCCAAAATTTGGTTATCATCACTGAGTAGGCCTTCTGCGTACTGCGTATCACTCTGCTGTGATGTGAGACTGATAGGCGCTAGCAAATCTGCAGAAGTTAGCTTTTGAGTCACCCCGCAGTGAATTTCATAACCTTCAATGCTTGCTTTAGCTTCATTAAGCGCTAAGTGACCACTTACTTTACATAGGGTTTTATCTGCCGTCAGTGTGGTTTCAATGGGCAGTAAGCTTAAGCCTTTACTGCTACCTGCCACATCTTCAATGGCATCGGGGTCATGAATATATTGGCCTAACATTTGATAACCACCACAAATGCCTATGACTTTACCGCCATAACGTAAGTGCTTATTAACCTCAAGATCCCAGCCTTGTTGACGCATAAATTCTAAATCTGCTCTGACATTTTTACTGCCTGGTAATATGATTAAATCCACTTTGGGGAAATCTGGATTACTGGATTGGGTTTGCAGGCTAAGATAATGAAACTCAATGTAAGGATTCAACCGTAAAGGGTCAAAGTCGGTATGATTACTGATCCTTGGAAAAACTAACACCAGCACTTTGAGCTTATGATTGATAATGGCTAAGTCCTTTTCCGAACCTGTGACTTTCCCATGGGAGTCAATCAGCGCATCTTCAGCATCTAAATGTAAATCATGTAAGTAAGGCAAAACCCCAAATACCGGTTTTTGGGTGTAGTTTTCCAGCCAGTCGATGCCAGATTGTAATAGGCTAATATCGCCACGAAAGCGATTAATCACAAAGCCTTTAACTCTTTGTTGCTCAGATCCACTGAGCAGTGCCAAGGTGCCCACAAGGTGGGCAAATACGCCGCCTTTATCAATATCAGCAATAATAATGACAGGGCAATCGACCGCTTCAGCAAAGCCCATATTGGCGATATCCCCTTCGCGCAAATTGATTTCTGCAGGGCTACCTGCCCCTTCAACTACCACCAGCTGATATTGCTGGGTCAAGCGCTCAAAAGACTGTAATACCGCATCCATAGCGAGGGTTTTATAGTTACGGCTTTCCGGGCCAAAAAAAGCTTTTGCCTCTAATGTGGTCAAGGCTTTACCGTGAATAATCACTTGGGAGCCAGTATCACTACTTGGCTTTAATAATACTGGATTAAAATCCGTATGCAGCGCAAGCTTACACGCCACGGCTTGCAATGCTTGGGCGCGGCCAATTTCGCCGCCATCTGCGGTAACTGCGCTATTTAATGCCATATTTTGTGGTTTAAATGGCGCCACCTTAGTACCTTGGCGAGCAAATACCCGACAAAGACCCGCAACTAGGGTGCTTTTACCCGCATCTGATGTGGTGCCTTGCACCATTAAGGTTTTAGCCGCTCCAGCTTGATAGCTATGGCCAGAACTGCCCGTATTGCTTGTGCTAGTTTTAGTTTGGTTTTTAATTTGCATCATGGTTGATTTTTATCTGTCATTTAAGCTGCTATGGCGTGACATTAGAGAAAGTGAATGAGGTATTGGCAGTGTTAACCATGCTTATACAATCGCTGTTGTAAGAATATAGCTTAGCCATAGGTTTAGCGTTTAAGCTCAACGGGTAAGCCTGCAACCACTAAGGTGACCTTGTCAGCGATTTTAGCAATAGCTTGGTTTAACCAACCGGCTTCATCAGCAAAACGACGGCTTAATTCTCCAAGTGGCACAATGCCTGAGCCCACTTCATTGCTGATTAATATCACCTGCGCTTCAAGAGTGGGTAAACATGCCAATAACGCCTGCTTTTGCTGTTGCCATAATTCATCAACACCATCACGGTGGGTCTCTTCACTGGCCACAAGATGATTAGTTAAATACAGCGTGAGGCAATCGACAAACAATACCGTATTCGGGGAGTCATATTTAACTAAGGTATGGGCAATGGCTAGCGGCGTTTCAACCAGCTGCCAATCAATATTTGAGTTATCTCTGTCTTGTTGGTGACGTAAAATTCGCTGCTTCATCTCATCATCAAGTGCGGTGGCGGTGGCGATATAGACGCAACGATGCCCTTGCAAAGCGAAAGGCTCAGCAAGGGATTCACCATAACGGCTTTTACCTGAACGGGCACCACCAAGCACCAGATGGATCATGCAGTTTTTCCTTTATTAACATTCATCTAAGCTAAAATTTTTACTTCAAAAATTTAATTTAGCCCTATGACTAAAATTGCGCCATAACACAGTAGTTCAGCAATCTGTTGTGCAGCGCCTAACGTGTCACCGGTATAGCCGCCAATTTGACGATTACCGCCCCATATAAAGGCTTGTCGTAATAACACTAATAGCAATAACAAGCCAAAGGCGACTACGCCGTTTAAACAGGCTAGTACCACAAAGCCACTTAAGCATAAAATCAATAAATCATTGATGTGCTGATGCTGCGCCAGAGGTTTTGATTTGCTGCCATCATCTTCAGTAACATATTGGCCTGAAAAGATAATGCTCCCTGCTAACACGCGGCTTAAACCATGGGCAACAACAATGGCGACGACCGCATTAATCGGGCTATAAAGGGCAATTTCGACTAACAATTGCCACTTTAATAATAGGCAAAGCACTAAGGCTAAGGTGCCATAAGTGCCTATTCTTGAATCTTTCATGATGCGCAGCTTGTCAGCAACTTTCCAGCCACCACCAAAACCATCAGCGGTATCAGCAAGGCCATCTTCATGAAAGCCTCCTGTGACTAATACGCCGGTTATCATCGCCAAGATCACCGCAACCCCATTAGGCAACACAAACTGACTCACCCAAAACACCGCTGCGCTTATGCTGCCAACAAATAACCCTATTACGCCAAAATAACGGCTAGCTTGATTAAGCTTTTCACTGTCAAACTCAACCCAAGCTGGCACAGGGATTCGAGTGAAGAAACTTAACGCAATAAGCAATAAATTCAGTTGTTTTTTTAGTGTACTTCCACTTTTAGGCGCTTGATGATCAGTTTCATCAGACTGATTTTTTGCCCCCTCAGATGACGACTGTTGCTCCATGACGTTTCCTTTAATTGCCTATCACAGCTAATTGGCTATCACAGCGTTAATATTTACTGCGTTATTTACTTCTCGATTTACTTCTCGATTCGCAGCGCAATTACACCACTGACTTTACGCCGGCATTTTCAAAACTAGCCATATCATTGTAGAAGTTCACCGCCGCTTCAATGATTGGCAGTGATAGCGCAGCGCCTGTACCTTCACCTAGTCTAAACCCTAATTGCAATAGTGGTTTAGCATCCATTGCGGCGAGCATTTTAATATGGCCTTGCTCATCTGATTGGTGAGCAAAAATTAAGTAATCTTTTACATCAGGGTGTAATTTAACTGCGGCTAATGCCGCTGCGGTTGCAATAAAGCCATCAATAACCACCAGCATCTTTTTCTCAGCGGCCGCTAAAATAGCGCCTGTCATTTGCACAATTTCAAAGCCGCCAACACAGGCAAGTACATTAACCGGATCGGTAAATTTACTTCTATGCAGGTTAAGCGCTACCCCCAATAACTCGGTTTTAAGAGCAAAGGCTCTATCATCAATCCCCGTACCTCGGCCGACACACTCTTTAATATCTAAGCCTAATAATGCGGCCATAATCGCCGCAGCTGACGAGGTATTGCCAATGCCCATTTCACCAAGCGCAATCAGGTTACAACCTGAATCATAGTGACGATTAACCACTTCACTTGCATAGCTAAAGCCATCTTTAACCACTAATAAACTCATGGCCGCTTTTTGATGAATTGCTTGAGTGCCATTGCCTAAACGATGCTGAGTAATACGAGGGTCATCAACTGGCTGCAACATGCCGCAATCAATCACTTCAAGGTTTAAACCCATTTGACGGCAAAAGACATTAATCGCAGCGCCGCCATTGGCAAAGTTAGCCACCATTTGTTGAGTAACTTCACTGGGGGCAATCGATACCCCATGAGCAGCAATACCATGATCGCCAGCAAACACCAACATAGCAGGCTTATTAATACTCAACTTATGCCTAATATTGTACTTTGGTTTCATATTAGCTTGTGGCGACAGTTGCACTTGTGCAATCTGCATTGCTAGCGTTTCGAGTAACCCTAGCGCCCCTAGCGGCTTAGTTTTCTGATTAATTTTATGCTGTATTTGATCATCAAATTTATGACTAACTGGATCTACCGCAAACATCTAAAACTCTCCAAAACTGCAATCTCATCGACGATGACGTAATACAAAAAGAAAAAATACACTACCAATTGCGGCAGTGATAATACCTACCGGCAACTCTTGGTTGCCTAATAAACAACGGGCTAATACATCAATCCATACCATAAATATGCCGCCGACTAATGCCGTCATCATAATAGGTTGTTGCCCAGGATAGAGCAGCCGCACGGTATGAGGGATCATCAAGCCAACAAAGCCAATGCCGCCGCAACTTGCCACCAGCGTGGCGGTAATTAATGAACACAAAATAAGCATTGCTAAGCGAATTTTGGCGACGTTAACCCCTAAGGAGTGCGCCGTTTCATCCCCCGCTTGAATGGCTAATACCTGACGCTTAAAAGCTAAAATAATTAATATGCTGCAAACTACCACCACAGATGGGATAACCAGGCCTGCCCAGCTAGCTTTAGCAAAGCTGCCCAAACTCCAAAATAATACTGAAGCCGCCGCTTGAGGGCTTGAAAAATACAGTACCAAACTGGTTAGCGCGCCGAACATGAAAGAGGTGGCCACCCCAGACAATAGCATCCGCTCAACTTGGCTAGCACGACCAAAACCAGATAAACCTAATACCAACAGCACAGATAAACTCGAACCAATAAAAGCGCCAATTGGTAAACTAATGGATGACCAAGACCACCAGGCATCATTACTGAATAAGCCTGAACGTAAAATGGCATTGGCAAGATGACCAGAAGACTCTGCTAACCATTGCAGCACTAAGCCTTGGCTGCCAAAAAAGCTCAGCACTAATACCGCCCCAAATGACGCCCCAGAGCTAATACCAAATAAATAGGGATCCGCCAACGGGTTACGTGTCACCGTTTGCAATACACTGCCCGCAAGCGCCAAACCTGCGCCTGCCACAAAGGCTAAAATAATTCTTGGAAAACGCAGCTCAAACACAATCCGCTGCGTTAGTGAATCTGTTTCACCTGTACCTAATGCCAGATTAGCAAACAAGCTAACGACTTGTTCAAAACTGATATTGGCTGCGCCGAAACTTGCCGCGGCGATTGGAGTAACTAAGGTCACTATGGCAGTAACAAACAGCAGTAGCTTATGCTTAAAACTTAAACTCATCTGCTTTGCTAGCTTCACTGATTGTGTGGCATCAATGGCTGTCATTTATCGCCCTGCCCGTGTTTTGATTAGCATTGTCATAATGACTTTGATAACCATAAAAGTAGGTAATTAACGGTTTACCGTGCTGTGGGTGACTTGATATTTGGCAGCAAACATCAAACACGTTCCCCAAAATGGTTTCTGTTAATACTTCATCAGGTAAACCTTGAGCGATGCACTTTCCTTGATCAAGTAACAGCAATCTATCGCACATTGCGCTGGCTAAATTAAGATCGTGAATAGAGGCAATCACGCTAATGCCAAGTTGCCTAACCAACTCAAGAATTTGGATTTGATAGCGAATATCTAAATGATTAGTCGGCTCATCAAGGATCAATAACTGCGGCTTTTGCACGATAGCCCGTGCAATTAATGCCCGCTGTTTTTCACCGCCAGATAACTGCTCATATTGCTGCAAGGCTTTGTGCTCAAGACCCACTTTAGCCAGTGCCTTGGCAATATCATCTGCATCTGCTTGGGTATTGGTTTCAAAAAGGCCTTTATGGGGCGTTAAGCCCATAGAAACCAGTTGATGGGTGGTCATATCAAAATAATGGGGTGACTCTTGCTGCACAACGGCAACCTTAGTGGCCAATTGTTTATGAGAAAAACCATTAATATTGTCGCCAAATAAGCTGATTTTGCCAGCATCAGGGGTGATATAGCGATACAAGCAGCGCAGTAAGCTGGATTTACCCGCACCATTAGGGCCAATAAGCCCTAGCATTTCACCACGTTGCAAGGAAAAACTGACTTGAGAAAGGATCTCATTGTCTGCAACTGACCAGCTTAGCTGATCAACTGTTAATGCCGCAGTAGTCAAGATACTACCCCTGCGGTTATCCAAGAGGCATGTTTAGCCACATCTGGGGTTTTAATACTGATCACGATACAAACTCCGCCTGAGTTACCCGCTCAAGTTGTTGTTAGGTGCTGCTAATTCAGCAAGAAAAACTAAGCTAGGTATCTGACTTAATGGCATTCATTAATCACTTATCTTACAAGTGATGAGATGCTATTTTACAGTTGCGGGTACAGTTCGAGCTAAACAGCATTTAGGCTAGTTCTCGATTCCCTACTCATTTAGCGAACCGCTTGATACTGGTGTTGCTTAAAGCATTTCACACAAGCACTCAACTGCAGCTAAATTGACTTAATTTGAAATTTTATTGCACTTAATAAATGCGGCTTATATTGTACGGTATATCTGCCTAAGTGAAGTTAGTTTTTTCTGCTAATTTTAGGCTAAAACTAATTATTCCAGTTTAAACGATAGACGGGTTTAGTCGATTTATCATCAGCTTCAGGCCAAAACACATCAATGGTTACCGTCGCGGCATAATCTATATTCAGTTGTCCATATAGCCCTTTACAGCGCTCAAGTCCTAACACCAAAGCGATAATATGACGGATAACTCCACCGTGAGTCACAACCAGAGCAGTGGCTGATGCTGTTGCCTTAGCACTATTAGCCTCAGCAGTATGAGCTTCAGCCAAGTTGTAAGCTTGCAAGGTTATTTGCGCAAAAGCCTGCGCCACCCTTTGTTCAAATTCAGCCATGGGCTCAGCTTGGGGCGCGCCATGCTCCCAAGGGTTATCCCAATAGGCATCTAACGCTTTAGCGCTATGCTGATAAAGCTCTGCAAAGCTTTTTCCGTCCCACAAGCCAAAATCAATTTCCTGTAATTGAGACATTATCTCAACCTGTAAAGCTAAATCAGCACTCACTTGGTTTAACTGCTGCGCTAATTCAGCGGCAAACGCATGGCAGCGCACCAAAGGCGAACTGTATAGCTGCAGTGATGGCAAACAACCTAATAGCCCTAGCTTAGCCGCACTCTGGTGCATGTTCGTTAGCCCCAAATCAGTTAGCGCCACATCGGTTTTACCCCGCAAAATACTGTCGCCTTCACATTGGCCATGGCGTAACAATATTATCTTAGCTTGCTTCATCTAAGGAGACTCCATCGGCCGTTTCAATTGGCTTATGTTTTTAGTGTGAGCAATGGGCTTGCTCTTACAATCTATTTAAACGTATTATGGACGTCTATACGTTTAAATGTCCAAACAAAATATTTTAAGATGAATTTTATTACAGGGGATTTCGCATTATTCTGCCCTATAAAAGCATAAATAAAGGTATGCTTATTTCATCTAAAACCGTTAACACAATCCACTAACTACTTAAGTTAGCGTGTTATTTAACGCTCGATTAAGTGATTAGCATAAAAGCAATTAAGGTAATACGTTATGGCGAAGTCGACTTCCTACAGTCAGGTACTTGAACAACTTACAAATACGCTAAAACAGCGCATAGTTATCCTCGATGGTGCCATGGGCACAATGATTCAAGACTACAAACTGGAAGAAGCCGACTATCGTGGTGAGCGTTTTAAAGACTGGCACTGTGACGTAAAAGGCAACAACGACATGTTGGTGCTAAGCCAACGCCAAATCATTAAAGATATCCACACTAAATACCTGTTAGCGGGTGCTGACATTATTGAAACCAATACCTTTAATGCCACCACGATTGCTATGGCCGATTACGACATGCAGTCGTTGTCAGCAGAAATTAACCTTGAAGGCGCCAAAGTTGCCCGTGAAGCCGCTGATGACGTTACTGCGCAAACGGGTATTAAACGCTATGTTGCAGGGGTGCTTGGGCCAACCAACCGCACTTGCTCTATCAGCCCAGATGTAAACGACCCCAGTTTTCGTAATATCACTTTTGATCAATTAGTCGAAGCCTATGTTGAATCAACCCGTGCATTAATTGATGGCGGCGCAGATATCATCATGGTCGAAACCATCTTTGATACCCTCAACGCCAAAGCCGCATTATTTGCCATCGAATTAGTGTTTGATCAAATTGGTGATCGGCTACCTGTAATGATTTCAGGCACCATTACTGATGCTTCAGGTCGTACCCTAACAGGGCAAACCACCGAAGGCTTTTACAACTCACTGCGCCATATCAAACCATTATCCATTGGCCTTAACTGCGCCCTTGGCCCAAAAGAGTTGCGTCCCTACGTTGAAGAGTTATCACGGATTGCAGAATGTTATGTTTCTGCCCACCCTAACGCTGGCTTACCTAATGAGTTTGGTGGTTACGATGAAACCCCAGAAGAAATGGCCGAAGTGATCAGTGATTGGGCACGGGAAGGCATGCTCAATATTGTGGGTGGCTGTTGTGGTAGTACACCCGCGCACATTAGCGTTATTCGCGATGCCGTTATCAGCCATGAGCCACGTGTCATACCTGATATTCCCGTTGCCTGTCGCTTATCAGGGCTTGAGCCATTAACCATTGATGGCAACTCATTATTTGTTAACGTCGGCGAGCGCGCCAACGTCACAGGTTCAGCCAAGTTCCTGCGGTTAATCAAAGAAGAAAAGTTTGAAGAAGCCCTAGATGTCGTGCGCGAGCAAGTTGAAAACGGCGCACAAATCATCGATGTCAACATGGATGAAGGTATGCTTGATGGCGCAGAGTCTATGAAAAAGTTCTTGAACTTAATCGCCTCAGAGCCTGATATTTCCCGCGTGCCTATTATGATTGACTCATCAAAATGGGACGTCATTGAAGCAGGCCTTAAGTGCGTGCAGGGTAAGTCGATTGTTAACTCCATTTCGATGAAAGAAGGTGAACAAGCCTTTATTCAGCAAGCCACCTTAGTGAAACGCTATGGCGCAGCCGCCATTGTGATGGCATTTGATGAAGATGGCCAAGCCGATACCCGCGCCCGTAAAACCGAAATCTGTACCCGCGCCTATCGCATACTGGTTGATGTGGTTGGCTTTGCCCCAGAAGACATCATTTTCGACCCGAATATATTTGCCATTGCCACCGGCATTGACGAGCACGATAACTACGCCGTCGATTTTATTGAGTCCATTAAAGACATTAAAGCCACTCTACCCCATGCAATGATTTCTGGCGGTGTGTCAAACGTCTCGTTCTCGTTTCGTGGTAACAACCCAGTCCGCGAAGCCATTCATGCGGTGTTTTTATACCACGCGATTCAAGCGGGCATGGACATGGGTATCGTTAACGCAGGTCAGTTAGCCATATTTGATGACATCGACAAAGACTTAAAAGAAAAAGTCGAAAATGTGGTACTGAATTTACCTTGCCCCGTTGCCGACTCAAGCAATACTGAGCAACTACTAGATGTTGCTGAGCGTTTTCGTGGTGACGGCAAACAAGTGGCTAAAAAGGAAGACTTAGCTTGGCGTAGTCTGCCCGTTAATGAGCGCTTATCCCACGCCTTAGTGAAAGGCATTACTGAGTTTATCGACCAAGACACCGAAGAAGCGCGCGCCGCTGCCACCCGCCCACTTGATGTGATTGAAGGGCCATTAATGGATGGGATGAATGTGGTCGGTGACTTATTTGGCTCAGGCAAAATGTTTCTGCCGCAAGTCGTTAAATCGGCTAGGGTAATGAAAAAAGCCGTGGCTTATTTAAACCCATACATTGAAGCGGAAAAAGTTGAAGGTCAATCAAACGGTAAAATTTTAATGGTTACCGTAAAAGGTGACGTGCACGATATCGGTAAAAACATTGTCGGCGTGGTGCTAGCCTGTAACGGCTTTGAAGTGTTCGACCTAGGCGTCATGGTGTCAGTTGAAAAAATCCTCGAAGCCGTAAAAGAGCACAATATTGATATTATTGGTATGTCAGGGCTTATTACCCCAAGCCTTGATGAAATGGTACATAACGTCAAAACCTTCCACCGAGAAGGGTTAACCATTCCGGCGATTATTGGTGGTGCAACCTGCTCGAAAATTCATACCGCAGTAAAAATTGCCCCACATTATCCACATGGTGCAATTTACATTGCCGATGCCTCGCGCGCAGTGCCTATGGTGTCAAAACTGGTAAATAACGACACTCGCCAGCCCACCATTGATGCAACCTATGCTGAATACGACATCATGCGTGAAAAGCGGTTATCACAAACCAAACGCAAAACCATAGTGTCAATTGACGCTGCCCGTGAAAACCGCTGTAAACACGATTGGGATAACTACACCCCATTTAAACCGAACAAATTGGGCCGCCAAGTATTTGATGATTACCCACTAGAAGATCTAGTGGATCGCATCGATTGGACGCCGTTTTTCAGAAGCTGGGAGCTGCATGGCCACTTCCCTGAAATTTTAGATGACAAAATTGTCGGTGAAGAAGCCCGTAAGCTCTATGCCGATGGTAAAGCCATGCTTGCAACCATCATCAGTGAAAAATGGCTTACTGCCAAAGCGGTCATTGGCTTATTCCCTGCCAATACCGTTAACCATGACGACATTGAGCTATACACAGATGAAACACGCACCACGGTTGAAATGACCACCCATCACTTGCGGATGCAGCTTGAACGTGTGGGCAATGACAACTTCTGTTTATCTGATTTTGTCGCGCCAAAAGACTCAGGCGTCGCCGACTACATGGGCGGCTTTGCTGTTACCGCAGGCCACGGCATTGATGAACATGTGGCACGTTTTGAAGCCAACCATGATGACTACAACGCCATTATGCTTAAGTGCCTAGCCGACCGTTTAGCTGAAGCCTTTGCAGAGCGTATGCATGAACGGGTACGAAAAGAGTTTTGGGGTTACGCTGCAGATGAAGTATTGGATAACGAAGCCCTTATTCGTGAAAAATACAAAGGTATTCGCCCAGCACCTGGTTACCCAGCCTGTCCTGATCATACTGAAAAAGGCTTGTTATGGGATTTACTAAAACCCGATGAAACGATTAACCTTAATATCACTGAAAGTTATGCCATGTTTCCAACCGCTGCGGTATCAGGTTGGTACTTTGCTCACCCGAAATCACGTTACTTTGGCGTGACCAATATTGGTAAAGATCAAGTTGAGGATTATGCCAAGCGTAAGGGAATGAGCTTGGCAGAAGCAGAGAAGTGGTTGTCACCAGTGTTGGACTATGACCCTGAATAGAGAGTGATGTGGAGTAATCATAGGGTTACTCTATTTCCAAACTACGTTTGGATTAAAAATGTGGCCTATGTGCCACATTTTTTATGCCTAACGTTTAGCCTTTGAGGTATCGGCTATTACTCTAAAATCGCACCTTCATGGTTATCAATTGCCTGCCGCAGGCTTTCGTGCAAGCACAGCTGTGACACGCTGCACTCTTTATATAAGTCAAAAGGTCCCTGAAAGCTCGGCCATGACGAATAACATCCTTGTTAAACGGCCAGTTCGGCATCCATGCCGCTCGCTCAGAACGTTTCACACTGTGAAACTTCGCCATATCATGGACGGTCACAGCCGCGCTTACACCTGATATTCAATCTCTTCGATTTGGGTTTATTTGTGGCGATTGAGTATTTACTTTGATTCTGACCCAACATATTCAGTTACGTAGTCAGAAAACGGTATTACTTCAACACCTATCATTTTTGAAAGGTATTCTTCGAAAAATACCCGATGAGATGCACCTACAATAATGACAATTCGTCCGCCAATCTCACTCGCAACCACTCTCATGATGTGAGACACCATATTTAGGTTTCTAACTTCCCATAAAGCAACTCTAGCTAACGCAGGTTCAACATCTAAATCTTTATCAACAAACATACTCCACTCTTGCCCAATAACTTGAGAGCTTTGTTCAGGGCTATTCAACCAAAGGTATAAAGGCAGCCAATCCCCTGTTTGTATTGCGTGTTTTTGCAAAGCTTGAGATTTAGTTATAAACGTACTTTTTTGAAGTTCATTTCCTGCTTGGGATTTACTATAAGATGGCATTAACCTTTTAACCATGTCTTGATACATATCTTTATCAAGATGGTCATCAATAGGGTAGATCGTATTTATGCCCTCACTTAAAGCTAAGTTAATTGCGATATTGAGTGTTTCATTATTTTTTGTAGCACGCGCATTAAGATAGGCTTTTAAATCTGAGGACAATTGAGAAGTGTCATTTTCTGTTAATTTTAACCAGTGTAGTGTTGCTGTATCAGGGTAGTAGCCTGCAATAGATAGTCTTATAAGTTCGATTCGCTTTTCATCGGACAAATTATTTACTATTTCAAACTGTTTCATTTTCTGTATTGCTTCAGTGGCAGAAAGTCCTAATGATGATTGTTCTTTTTTTGCGATACTAAGTAGTTCATCACCCACAAAGCTTGTTAAAGTTTCATGATATTCAACAGAGCCATTAAGCATTGTAAAAATATCTTCACCTCGAAGTGATTCGACTGCAATAGCTGTTGGTTTAAATTTACCTAAATAACCTCTAATTTCAGACAGGTCGATCTCTTCTTTAATACTTTTTAAATGCATCGTTCCTAAGACCATTACCTCAGTCTTCTGTTTAACACGTGCATTTAGACTTTGTATACCTTGCTGTGCATTTACCAAGCTAGGTAATAAAACCAGAGCTGCAAAAATGACTCTTATCATTCTGATATCCTTAACCTTCGACTCACTCTAATAATGAAAAAAAACATACCATAATAGAAAAACATTACAATTTTTAATAACTTACCTTTCATTGGGATATACTTTTATTATTATCTACAACAATACTTAACATGCCACCCATTATTAAAAAGTATTGGAGACTGCGGCGGTGTTTGAGTTTGTATACTCTGACGCAAAATATTCATTTTCCCCAACATGTTCCTACAATCGAAGTTAGTTTCTCTACCTCCAATAAATTTTATTCTAACTTCAACTTCTTCCATATACTGGCTATAAACTGTCTGTCTACAGCGTCAAATGGATTATCAGCGACCACATATGATGAGGTCGATTTTGTCATTGCAAATAATTCACTGTTGGGATTAATCCCGTTTTCGTCTATGGCAAGGTTATTGAACAAATCAACCACCACCGTTTTTAATTCTGCCAATAATTGTTCAAAAACTTGCTGCACCTGCTGGATAAACACATGGTAAGGCTCGTTACCACTTAACATAAAACTGGTGCCCGCAGTCCCCACTAAATTAATGCCTTCTTTGATATAGTCAATCTCAGACAAATGCTGGACCCATAGTTTGTCGATGGCGTGCATAACTACAATATTCAGGGCTTCATTGAGCTTTTCATCACTCACGACTGTACTGAGATTTTGCCAACGCGATGTGACTTTGCTTTTAAACTCTTCAGCCCCTTCCCCCTGTAAAATGTCATTCCGTAGTTGGTGGATCATTTGCCTTTGCTGTTCAACCAAATCACTGTATTTGTATAACGCTTTGCGTCTATCAAGATTCGCGCCTTCTAGCACTCGCTGGCCGTGCGCAATTTTTTTGCTGATACGGGCATTGGATAGCAACTCCCCAGTGTCACTTTTGCCAGACAACAAGCCATCCTGCCCCAAGTGATTAAACAATTTGTCTTCAAGGCTGACAAAATATTGCGAAGACCCAGGCTCGCCTTGCCTTGCCGCCCGTCCACGTAATTGATCATCTATCCGTCTCGACTCAAATCGGCTAGTGCCGATAATATGCAGGCCACCTGCCTTTTTTACTTGTATATTGCTTGCAGTGTCTTTTGCCCCCAGTAAAATATCTGTACCGCGTCCGGCCAAGTTGGTACAGATGGTGACGGCCCCCCAAGCACCTGCCTGAGCAATTATTTGGGCTTCCTGCTCATCATTTTTAGCATTGAGCAGACAACACTCAATCCCTTTTTCAACTAACAAAGCATATAAGTTTTCAGACTCGCGGACATTGGGCGTGCCCACCAAAACAGGTTGCCCTGTACGTTGAATCAAGGATATTTCATTGCAAATGGCAATGGTTTTTTCGGCTTTTGTACTGAACACCCGATCTGGCTTGTCTATTCTAATGCAGGGTTTACGCGGTGGAATAACACAGGTTTTTAATTGGTATAACAGCTCAAACTCTTGCGCTGCCAACACCGCGGTGCCGGTCATGCCGCTCACTTTCTTAAACAAACACATCAAATGTTGCAAGGTGATTGAACCTAGGGTTTGACCTTCCTTTTTGACTGGCAGACCTTCTTTGGATTCCAATGCCGATTGCATACCATCTGGCCAGCGGTGCTTTTCGGCAATTCTACCTGTGAATTCATCAACCAGTTTGATGCTGTTGTCTTTAACTATGTAATCTATGTCTTTGACCAGCAAAACCTCGACGTGCAGTGCTAGATTGACGCTGGTCAGCAAGGGCAAATTATCGATATCAAATAGGTTTTCACAGCCAAATTGTTGCTCTATTTTACGACTGCCGCTGTCCGTCAAGTGAACAGAGGTGCTAAATTCATCGACCGCATAATCGTTTGTTTTGTCTAATTGTTTAATTACCGTCGCAATGTGCGTCAGTTGATCATTGTTTTGGTGGATATCACCTGAAATAACCAGAGGAATACGGGCTTCGTCAATTAGAATCGAATCGGCTTCATCAACAATGGCAACATCTAATCCCGACAATACTTTTTGCTGTTTATAATGCACCAATTGATCACGTAAATAATCAAAGCCAACTTCTCGGGCTGTGGCATAAACAATGTCGCAGGCATGAGCTTTTTTGCGTTGTTTACACGACATGTCAGCTTGGATCATTCCCACGCTCAAACCAAAAAATTGATAGAGGGGCTGTAAAAAGTGACTGTCTCGTTTAGCCAGATAGTCATTAAAGGTGAGTACGTGAACTTTGCGGCCAGCTAATGCGTTAACAATAACGGGGGCAGCTGCGGCCAATGTTTTACCTTCCCCGGTTTTCATATCGACAATATAACCGTCATGTAATGCTAACCCGGCCAACATTTGGCTATCGAAGGGCCTCATGCCTAATAGTCTGTTTGATATTTCTGACACAGAAGCAAAAATTTTAACTTGAGTGGATATATTCATTGGCGGGGAAATAGAAGCACACAGTGATTGTAGCTGTGCTTTGAGTTCATCATCACAAAGCGATTTCAATGTCTCGCTAAAGGAGTTTATTTGTGTCAACGTTTTCTTAAACGGTTTAAGGTCGGATTCAATCGATGACCTTTGCAGTTTTTCCATAACCCTTTTAAACATACTTCCACCTGTTTGTTTATGCTTAAAATATATATTGGTTGTGGAAAGGCTTAATTCAAGTCAAAAGCCTTTAAATCCTTGTTTCTCAATCTAACCAATGCTAACTACCGCACCTAAAATAACTCCTAAAGCAATGATTTTATTTCCAATTAATAAAGAAAACTTTAAAGGAAATAGGTTAAAAGTAAGTGGGTAGAGTCAGTGTGTAGAGTCAGTGGCAAGAGTAACTTAATCTAAAACTCATCAGTTTAAATTAGGTCTAACCCCATGAGGTGAATGCTGTATCAATGGGGACTGCAAGACGTTTGATGCAAGAAGCGAAAAGGGAAATGCTTTTGGTTTCCTTTCGTTTAGTATGGGCAAAGCGCTACGGCTTTCTCCGCCATTAATACCGTAAAAATTTGAGAATAAATGGATCAGAGCCTGACCATAACGACTCAGGCTAAATTTCTAATGTTCAGGGTTAGGATTAGGGCTGGGCTTAGAATTAGCAGCAAAACTAAACATGCCACCCATTATTAAAAAGTATTGGAGACTGCGGCGGTGTTTGGATTTAGTTTACTCTGAACCAACATATTTCAGATGTCACTTTCCACCCTAATAATATCACCACTTCTTAAGCTATTTTTGTATTTGCGGTTTGCTAATTAAGAGTTAGCTAAACTCACTATTTAGGTGGTTAAAATGACTAACTGTTTATTTATTACACAGATGTAAATTGAATATGTTTTGATTTGTTTTTGATTTCCTTTTGATTGAAACCACTTAAAATAACTTTAAATCAGTTACTTAAGTGATTACCTCAAAACTTGGCACGCAGCTTGTAATAACCTAGGTATACCCCATAATTGAAAAGGAAGACACCATGTTTAACTCAACCTCAAATACAAATTTAGTAGCTCGTTCAGCATCTACAAAAACTAACCGTACATTTAAAAAATTAGCGTTAATTGCCATTATTGCAACAGCAAGTATTGGCGCTCAAGCAAATGAATTGAGTAGTGCTGATGTCGTGAGTGCATTAGAAACACGCTTTACTGAAGCAACCACAGAAATGCTACAAACTGCGAAACAAGAAATTACTTTGAATCTGCATAGTAAAATTGCAGAGCAACTATTTGAGCTAAGTACCTCTCTTGAGTTGACTGAATCAGTAACAGAGCCAGATACAGCATTAGTAAGTAATGAGGACTAATGAATGGATTTAATGATGTTACTTAATTTAGCAGACCCATTAACCACAATGCTTCTGCTTCCCGTTATCAGCTTTATTGTGTGTTCGTTGTTGATATGCGGGTTGCAGTGGTACCAATTTAAAAGCGTCAATGCTATTTCCAAAGAGTTTGTTTCACTGGAGATGGCGGGAAAAGCAGCATGAACTTAACATGCCACTCATTGTTAAAAAGTAACGTAACGACTTTATACTTGGATTGCGATGACTTATATGGCTATTCAAATTCAAATTCAAATGAAGTCTGACGCTAAATACTCCCCCGTAAACACTTAACATGTCTGTTAATTAGGTGGCCATGTTAATTATAACCGCATTAAACGCACCTTTAAAATGCGCTTAGGCCATGGTCTAGGTTTTGAGTTTGGTCTTATTTTTGCCACACAGCCCTGAGGATGACTGATGTGAAGTGTTCAAGTTAATCACCTATCAAAAAAGCATTTGTAAATCCGCTAGCCTTTGCCTAGATACCTTAAAAGCTTATTAGATTTTGGCTTTATTTTCGTTTTGTGAACTATGCACCTTTGTTCAGCGCACACTTGTACCCATAATGCCTTATCAGCGATATTGACCATTGGAGTTTGCGATGCAACAGATTAATTGCCCACAGTGCAGCCAAAAAATCGACCTTAACCAAGTGACTTGCCCACAATGTCATGCCGCGCTAGGTTTAGATGCCCTCGGTGGCGTCGACCCAGATGTTCGCATCAAAAATCAGAAGCTTGCAATATGGTTTAGTGTGCTGTTTGGAGGCTTAGGTTTGCATAAATTCTATTTAGGTCAGTATCTCAAGGGTAGCTTGTACTTAGTGTTTAGCTGGACACTGGTGCCTATGGTAGCTGGCTGGGTTGATGCGATTCGCACCTTGAAAATGAGTCCATTTAGTTTTCAGCAGCGTTACTCACGTAAAGCGAGTCAGTACTCCGCTTAACTAAAACTAGCTTATCCTCCTAAATGAGTAGGGAGTTGCATATTGCTCCCTATTTATAAAACTCGATTTATAAAATCCTATTGAATAGCTTCCTATTAATAATGCCACAGTCTCGTGAGCTTTAATGATTTAAGACGTCAACGATGACATCGCTAAGCCACATTAACGCCGGGGATTTCTCATAGGTTTAGTGTGAAACTTCTTTTGCAAAAGGCTGAAAATCCCCCTTACTGGGCTGCTACAACAATATTCCAAGCTGTTTTACATTTTATCTATCACTTTTTAAGGTAGTCACTCACTTTATTCTTTTGTCATTAATGATAACTTTAGCAACCAAGAACCACTACCCAACAGAAATGAGAATGACCATGAACACCAAAGAGCGCATTTTTCACAGCGTATTATTTGAAGCGATTGCTTTAGCATTTGTTATCGGCGCCGCAAGTTTATTTACTGATGCGGGCCCAAAGTCTGCTACAGGCTTAGCGGTAGGCTTATCGCTAATTGCAATGAGTTGGAATTATGCATACAACTTAGGCTTTGACCATATATTTGGTCATAACCGTATTAAACGCACCCTTAAAATGCGCTTAGGTCATGGTCTAGGTTTTGAGTTTGGTCTTATTTTTGCCACACAGCCCTTTATGATGTGGGTGTTGCAGTTAGATTTCTGGACGGTGTTTATGATGAACATTGGGGTGGTGGTATTCTTCTTGATATACGCGATTATATACAATTGGTGCTATGACCAACTTCGAGCGCGTATTGTCTCCGCTCGCGCTGCAGCCAATAATGCTGCCGTCAGTTAAGCTAGCCCAGCTTTAGGTATATGAAACGATACTTAGGTTAATCCCAAGTTCGTCAAATAAAGCAATAATACTAGAGTGACAGTCTATATCGGCGTTAGGTGCTAGGAGTTAAGAATTAAGAGTTAAGAGTTAAGAGATAGAATCTAGAGTCAAGAGCGACAGAGTTCGCTCTTAACCTCATGCTGAAAGATGCACTGAATAGGCTTAACAGTCCGTTTTGATTAATGTTCCCGCTGTGTTAATAGCGCCTGTTACGCCATCTAAAATGACGATATAGGCATCTAACTCGACACATGCGATGAAGAATAAACTTTATTGTTATTGAACCTCAGTCAGTGGCATTTCTAGCGCCCCACCATTGCCTGCTTTAACCACCTTATAAACACCAAGGGTACATATTGGCAGCACATAAACACATGCAAATCCGTAAGACATCAAGCTGTAACCTTTACCTATGAGATCGACAATGCCTATGGTGCCAAGCAATGCAGCCAATGACACTGTACCGAAGGCGATGAGCGCTCTTAACCAAGGCTTTGCATTAGCCTCATCACTGGTGGCAGGGGTACGTTCAATAACACTTTGCACTAAGCCGACACCGGTTTCGATAAGCGTGCCAAACAAAGCGATGATAAATAGCATTAACAGCCAATCGGGGGCAAATTGCTGGATCATCCAATAATTGGGCAGCGGTTTATCTAATACATCAGGATAGCCAACGCTGTAACTTAAGTGGAACAGCAACGCCGGGATCATAATAGCAACTGCGGCAATCGCAGCTGACACGAAAGCCTGCTGCCGAGTTACAATATCGCGGGTAGAAAATAATAACCCTGGGGCAATCGCCAAGTTATACATCGCATACAATGCGCCGCCAAACCACCAGCTTGGCTCAATATCCGTTAGCGCAGTAGCGGCTAATAAATCCGTATCAGATTGGCCAACCACAATGACGAAATAAGTAATAAATACCCCGTACATCAGCACTGACCACAAGGCTAACGCCTTCTCAACCACCAGTCGCCCAAAAAGCACAAACAAAGCCACCAATATTGGCATTAAAATTAGCCCTATTGTGGCAGGCACATCAAAGCGCTCTTGCAAAGTGTTACCCGCAGCGGCGCTCACCACCCCCAGCACTAACAAAAACAGTAAGATGTATAAGATTTCAAATACAACCCAAAAAGGCCCAATTAATTTCTTAAAGAAATGGCGATAATCATAAACCTTAAACACCCGTGCAAATTCAAAGGTTATTCCTAATACTATTGCAAAAATTACCGTTGCCGTGCATATGGCTAATACGCCTCCCATTTGGCCGTATTGGGTAAAAAACTCGATAACCTCTCTGCCCGTCCCATAACCACCACCAATAAGCACTGACAGAAATACCGCTGCGGGGATAAAATAAATCTGTATTACCTTAATCATGTTTGAGTCCATTATTATTTTATGAGTCAGTTGCAGCTGACTTTCTCCGTCTTACGTTCAACTTTGTTATCGAGTTCTCGTTAGCACAAGAACTGCTAAGCTAAATTTTTATTATTTTTTAATCACATATTTTAAGGTAAACGTCATTTAACCTTTATGCAACAACTAGCGTTATTGATAAAAAGCTTAATCTGCGAGACAGTCTGTAACCCTCCCTTGAACTCAATAATTTTGAAGCTAGTCTGCTAAAACGATGGCATGTGGAGTATGGCGTAAGGTGTGTGGGTTAAGGTTTATGGAGTAAAGATTGAGGAATAAGTTTGTTCAGCCCGAAATACGAAAGCGATTGTATGAAAAGAATACCTCAGAAAACGCTATCGTCCTGCTTGTTATAAGTTTGCGGTCATAGCGCTAAATTAACCGCAAACTTGATTACGGCCGTTATTTTTAGCTTGATACAAAAGTTCATCAGCTTCATTAATGAGTGCGCGTAAGCTTTGCTTCGTATAACAACTCACCCCACAGCTAATGCTAAGATGAACAAGTTGCGAGTCGAGTTTAATTGGCGTTGAAGCAACAGCCTCACGAATATCGTTAGCAATGACGAGCATGTCATGTTTAAAATCGTGCTCATCATTAGAGCGGCTAGCAACAGTATCGCTAAGAGGCGCTTTGATTAATAGAAGAAACTCTTCACCGCCCCATCGAATTACTGTAGTTTCAAGCGAATTTGATTGCTTAATAATGGCAGCGATATGTTGCAAGGCCAGATCTCCAACGCCATGACCGAATTGATCATTTACACGTTTAAAGTGGTCAACATCCAGCATGATCACCCCAAATTCAATTTCGCCATTTACCGCTAATACCATGTTTTCTACCGCGATAGCCGCGCCTTCACGGCGATTATAAAAGCCTGTTAAGTCATCAAAAGTGGCATGTTGAGTCAATTTGGCTTCTAAGGCTTTTTGTTCGGTTATATCGAATATTACTCCGATTAAACCAGCCACATTACCTTCCGCATCAAAAAAGCTGGTTTTGTGAAATTTTACAAACACAATATCTCCGCTATTGGTGCGAATTTCTTTTTCATAAATTTGCACCCCAGGATTATCAAACAAGGCTTGATCCGCTTGTTGGTAACTATCCGCCAAGGCTTTATCAAACAATTGATATACGCTAAACCCCACCAGTTGTTGTCTCGATATTTTTATGAAGTCTTCAAAAGCCCGATTACAGCCCAAATAAACCCCATTCACATCTTTGTAAAAAATCGGCACCGGAAGCGTATCAATCGTAAACTGCAAAAGAGGGTTATCCGCGCTAAAAAACACCAATAAATCGTGTGGAGCTAAGGGGTTTGTTAAGGCCATATCTACTCACTAGTAAAAAATCATGCTCTTTGAGTATAGACATGTTAGCTAACACTTTCCTCAAGCCTGCAATTAATGGCAATTTAGCAGTCCGTTAAAAACTAAAATGTTTAGGGCTTATTTATGGGCAACTATTAGAGGGGATGTCAGGGGACAAAATGAATGATTGGAGTGTCACTGGATAATTAAAATATAATCATTAACAACAAAACTCAGGGGGATCTGACTGTGACTCCCCTGATCGCTTAGCAATGTTCAACTCGCATATTTAAAAGTGGTACTTTACCAATAAGCTAGTCACATTTTGATTGGTATTAAAGCCCGAGCTGCTCTTAATACCGTACTTGTTTTTCCAATAGTCATATTCAATACCCACATAAAGTGCACTATCTCGCATACCGACTTGCTTACCTAAATCATATTTAAGTTGTGGATTGAAATGAAAGTTCTTTTCATAACTGCCATCAGAATCAACTACCCAATCAATAAAACCATCAAATACGATATTTGAATCGCCTACAGGCCAGGTGACTTTCCAGGCAGGGGTGATTTGCCAAGTATCACCATCGCGGCCATCGGGGAAGCGGCGATACATATTAAGCTGAAAAAAATCAAAACCAGGAATGGCTAAATCAATACCTGCACCAATTAAAAATGATTCAACATCGCCTTCGCCAAACTCAACGGTGGTTGCTAGCAGTACATCTTTAACAACCCCCATTTCAACCGGTTCACCAAGCATTTTACTGAAGCTAAAGCGCGGGCTAAATTCACCATAATAGGCGCTTTTACCGTTTAAAAAGTCTTCTTCACCATTGTATTTAGTGAAATCGACAAACATAAATAAATCGCCAACACTCCAACCGCTAACATGTTCAAAAGTCAGTGTTTGTTGAATTTCAGGATTAACCTTAAAGTCGTCACCATATAGGTAAGTTAAACTATTGTCTTGCCACTGAACCACGTCATTGGCAGCAGCAAATGGTGCGTAACTCGCTAACAAGGCTATAAGCAGGCGTTTCATATTACATCCTTTTAAATAAGTTTAATTGATATAAGCCATTAAGGGATTGGCCTTGAATGATTTCAGCATTAGTGCAATAGGTTTCTCATAAGGTAACAGCGTATTATGATCCTTGCTGTGATAACAATTTTATCGCTTTCGAGTCGATATCAGAGTGTCTATCACAAGCGACATCAATAGTAATGCAATAACAACGGTGGAGATTATGCCAGTAACGTTTTAGATACTTAAGCGTTACATTGCCAAATTGCTTGATAAGTGAATTCTGAATCAAGGACTTGTTAAAACAACAAGCTCCAGTACAAAAAGCGCCGCTACACTAGTTGTGCTATGTCGATGATATTATTGAGACTATAAAGACTTGTTTCGCCATTAACGATTTGTGCTAACATCAAATGACCATACTATTTATATTGATATTAAACGAATTAATGACACAAAGGCCAATATGCTTGGGTAACAAACATACCAACACCATAGGCAACACGTCTTTAAGCCTTTTTCAATTTAGGCTATTGGTCATTATTGGCACGGCTTTACTTGGCAGCTTTATGATTGCAGATTTAGCCCTAGTACCTGATCCCGTAAGCGATATATACATCACTTCTCGTTTATACCTGCAGTTGCCTGTCTGTATTACTTTTTTGTTAGCCTCTTTTCACCCGCAATTTTCGAAGTTCTACCAAATGGCGCTTGCCGTCACCATGCTGTTGCTCACCTTTATCAACTATTGGTTAATACTAATGTGTTGGCAAATGGAAGCCTTTGCCTTTCCTTATGAAGGCACTGTTATGTATAGCTTATTTACCCTATTCGTATTTCGTATGTCATTTAAATATTCTGTACCTTATTCATTAATAGTGCTGATTGGTTTTGCCAGCATCGTACTCACAGAGCCTATTTATGGTAATAAAACGGCCGTCAGTTTAGGTTTTGTTGTCGTAGGCTTGATTGTTGGCCTGCTAGGAGTATTACAAATAGAACGGGCATTAAAACAGCTGTCAAAAGCTAATAAAAAATTGAATCGATTAAGTCAGATAGACCATTTAACCGGTATTTATAATCGCCGGACTTTTGAAGCACGCTTTTCAGAGCAACTCAGTTTGCAAAACAGATCAGGAAATTGTATTTGTGTATTTATTATCGACCTTGATTATTTTAAAGGTTACAACGATGGCTATGGTCACGTAAAAGGAGACAATATTATTAAGTTACAAGCCAGTAACTTAAAAAAAGTCTTCCGTAGATCATCTGATATTGTCGCCCGATATGGCGGTGAGGAGTTTGTGGTGGTTTCAACGCAAGTGACGCAAGAGCAATGCCTTGAACTTGCCAATAACATCATTAACCAATGGCGAGATTTAAAAGAACCCCACGGCAAAGTAGCAGGGCAGCATTATGTCACTTGCTCAGTTGGATTCTATTTAGAGCAAATTAATCAGCTATCAGACAAAATCTCTATGGTCAAAAAAGCAGATAAAGCGCTTTATCAAGCCAAAGAACAAGGCCGTAATTGCTTTGTCCAATACACGCAATAAACACTACCATTAGGTGGTAGGGTATTAATACTAAAGATCTATTTTTACAATGATTCATAACTACGGCAAGCTTAAAACACATAAACTAAGCTCTATAAAGCACCCAATTTTTGTGTCATTCACTTCTGCAAAAAAACCAAATTATAACTACCACTTAGTATTGTTCAGCTATATTTATACTTCTAACTCATTTGCCTCACATCATTTGCACCACTCAATTTGCCCCGATATTCCAATAAGGTGATTCAATGGAGAAATTAAAAGCATTATTAGGTACTGTGTGGCGAGTAATTAAAAAACCCAGCATTCACTACAGCCTAGGCTTTTTAGTTATCGGCGGCTTTATAGCGGGTGTCATATTTTGGGGGGCGTTTAATACTGCATTAGAAATGTCGAGCACTGAAGAATTCTGTAGTAGTTGTCATCAAAATGTTTACGAAGAAATGAAACCTACCATTCATTTCACCAATCGCAGTGGTGTAAGAGCGACTTGTCATGATTGTCATGTGCCCCATAAATGGACCGATAAAATTGCCCGAAAAATGCAAGCGTCTAAAGAAATATGGGCAGACTTAGTCGGCACCATTGATACCCCTGAAAAATTTGAAGCAAAACGTCGTGAGCTTGCTGGACATGAATGGCGTCGATTAAAAGCCAATAACTCACTTGAATGTCGAAATTGTCATGAATACGATTATATGGACTTCACTCGCCAATCAGATAGGGCAGCTAATATGCACTCAAAGTATTTAGAGAGCGGCGAACAAACCTGTATTGATTGCCACAAAGGTATTGCCCATCAACTACCAGATATGGAAGGCGTAGAAGGCTGGTAACTTTATCCTCTAAAGACGGTTATATATTGCGATAAGATGAACATGTATGACCACCGTATACCAAAGGTATATCACCAAACACACTGGAATATAGGTAATCACTGCCGTTAATCATATAGAACAGCGCAAATTAAACACGACGCCACTACCTCGACAAATGCTCGACAAATGCTCGACAAATAGATAAACAGCAAACCCACTTTAGGGGGCTAACTCAGTTTCATTTCGGCAATATTGGGTCGAGAAAGTCTGGTTAATATCCGATAAAGATTGATAACCACAACACATAAAACCGCCCCTATCATAAATAGCCACGGGCCTCCGAGTAGGTCAAGAATGATCCCTCCTCCTAACGGCGCCATGGCAAAACCAATTTCACTAAATGAAGCTGCGCCAAAATAAGCGCCTCGAAGATGTTGCGGGGCTAAGCGATCAATATGCACATTCATGGTCGGAAATAAAATCGTCTCAGCAAGACTCATCACCACTACGGCCCCTATCCAGCCCCAAAATATATCCACTGGGTTTAATGCCAGCCACACTTGGGAGCACATGAGCAAGATCAATCCAAATTGAATTCGCTGAATTAAACTATATTTAGCCATCAGTTTTAATAAGATAAACTGCGTAGAAATGATCACTAATGCATTGGTAAAAATTATACTCGATATCAACGTCAGTAATTGAGGCGCTTGTGCTCGGGTTAAATACTGAATGAGCGAACTGTCCATTTGCGCATAAATAAACATGCATAAGGTATTGGCTAATATTAAACATTGAAACAATTTATCTTGTTTTAAAATGGCAAAAATTTGCTGGCGAGTTTCTTTTGCAACAGGCTTTGTTACACCCGAATGAGCCTCTTTATCAGCGGTATTTTTAGCGGAATCAATATTTGATTGATGACTAAACCCCCAATAAAGCATTATCAGTAACACCACAAATGCACCGGCTGTGATGTAAAAACTCGATTGCTCACCCGTTAGTCCTAACCAAATGCCAAGCATAGGCCCAACAGCGCAGCCGACATTGACGATGAAATACCATGATTGCATCGCCAATTCACGGGTTTGCTTATCATGTATTATGTCACCGATAACGGCTGAGGTGAGCGGTCGCCATATCGAGGTCGCGATTGAACATAAGGTCATCACCACCACATAACCATTAACGCTGTCGACTTGTGCTAGCAATGAAAAAGAAATGATATATAGCACACCAGTCATGTACATCAATTTGTGCCGACCAATACGGTCTGACAATGCACTACCGATAAAACTGGTGAATACAGACACCAATGCTGCACTGGATAAAATCAATCCCACTTCTGTGGCACTTAACGCAAACCTGTCATATAAAATGATCGCGAGAAACGGCCACACCATATAATAGCTGCCACGAGTAATAAACGAGCCAAACAACAATATCCACATGAGTAATGGAAACTGCTTAACACGGGCTATAGAGACATCGCTTTGCATTGTAAAACCTTTAAAAGGAAAGCCTAACAGAAATGAGCTTGACCAAATCTAAAGAGTTGGCGCCATTAAAGCAACAATTGCATAACAAATATGATTAATGAAGGCTATTACATCCGAGTCTGCATATCTGACTCGAAAATAGTCAAGCAAATTGAAGATGATAAAGCTCAATGCGATAACATTAAGCTGAGTGCTTTAGAGAGTTTACAAATGCCATTCAAGAAACTCATTAAATATCTTAACGACTTGTAAAAGCCGATGATAAAAGGATATTAAGCTTTATCACAGCTAACTTAGCTGGAACAAAATGGTGTTTAAGATAATTAATGATTCAGCGATAAAAAACAGCCTTATCTGCGGCCAGATATCACAGTGGTAATATCTGGCTTGGATTCATTTCAGCCGCATAAGTGCGAAATTAGCTATATGAATACAGTAGATGTGCACCTCTACAACGCAACATGAGTCATAAATAGCCAACTCGCTAGCAATACAATATCCTCCCATCCAATTGCGATAAGGCAAAGCTTAAATGATTACTCGAGGCCGCGCCCGAACACGCGTTTCATGAATGCTATACGTTAAGATCTCAAAATAAAGAAACTAGAGACTTAATTCTCGCCCCACTAATGCGAACTTAAGTTCACATAAAAGGGTTCGGATGTTAATATAGCTGAGTAATCATTATCAGCACTAACGTTTAAGGTAAGCTTAAACCTGTGCTTACGGATTTTATATTAAACAAAGCAGGAAGCTCATGAGCATAAAATCAATAACACTCACGCTAATCTCCCAAGTAACTACAACTATATTATTGACTGCCAGTGTCCAAGCTGCGCCATACCATTCAGATGAAGCCGCAATTAAAGCCGTCGAATTTGCGCCTGGGATAATTTCAACACCAGAGAATTTTGAAATTAATACCGTCTTTAATGCACAAGGCGATAAAGTCATTTTCTCTCGCTGTAATGATGACTTTAGTCATTGCACATTAATGGAATCAAGTTATAAGCAGGGTCAATGGCAAACTGCTGAGTCGTTGCCTTTTTCTGGTGAATTTCTTGATGCTGACCCCTACTATAATCAAGATTTCAGCCAACTATATTTTATCTCTAAACGCCCTATTAGCAGTGATAATCTCGAAGCTGATTCACTTAATTTGTGGCGTGTTGCACTGACTAATAATGGTTGGCAACAACCTGAATATTTAGCGGATATCAGCTCTAATGCCGCTGACTTATACCCTTCAATTACCGCTAATGGTGACTTATACTTTCCTTCATTTCGTAATGATCAACGATTGATGTACGTCGCTAAAGCCCAAGGAGAAGGTTTCATGGCGCCGCAAGCATTATCAAGCACTATGCATGGTAGCAATGGGAGTATTGGTGATTCAGCCGTATCAAGAGACGGGAAAAGCATCATCTTCAGCATAAAAGGTCGCAGTGATAGTCAAGGTAAAGGTGATTTATATATTTCATATTTACGTGATGGACAATGGTCTGTGGCGAAAAGTCTCGGTAATAAAGTCAATACGGCAGATCATGAATTTACTCCAATCATGTCACCAGATAATAACTATTTATTTTTTACCCGTATTGAAAATGGTAAGGGCAACTTGTATCAAGTTAAGCTCAGCACATTGAATTTATAATATTTTCACAGCTGATTTAATGACTCTATGGTGCTTTATAGAGTCATTAAACTTATGCTCGCTAAGCGAGCACTTTAGTCAATATGTGAAGCTTTCAACACTAATGCGACTTGGCTAAACTCAATTCCTTGCCAACCATTAAACATAAATTGACGAATGTTTTGATGATCTTTTCCCTCAGGCATGGCTAATACATCCCGATAATATTGACCAAATAATTGCAGTGTTTGAGGCTGGGTTAACTGGTGAATTTGCGCAAACGAAAACAGCTTACAAGAACCTGAGTTTTCGCCAGCGTCGTTAGCTTGTTTACCATTAGTAAAAGCGCTTGGGGTGAAATCATAGTGAGCATCGATGATTGCCATCGTGTCTTCAAAGCGAACGGGTTCAGCAATTGATTGAGACAGTGTTTCGATAAAGCTGACAACATCAGCTTGGGTATTTGTCAGTTCAGTCATGTTAAATCCTGTATTGCTGTCATAAACAGTGTGAAAAATCCTATAAACATCATATAAAAAGATTAACCCATCGTCCTTATAAAATGTGTAACTTACTCATCCAGCAGCAAATGACCCACTTTCACCCAAATAAGCGTATCTTGTTCAACATAAGGATTATGCTGACTTAAATGTGGACTGCGGATCCAAGTGCCTGCAGGATAACGACCTAATTCATCAATAAACTCACCGCTAATAACGTAAATTTCTTCACCACCAAAATGACGATGAGGCTGAAATTGGCAACGTGCAGGCCAAAAAACTAAGGCTGTCGATTCGGTAAGATGTTGATGCAGCGGCATCACCTTTAAATCACCTTGCCCAGCAGACCATGGTGTATTGTTAGTATCGATACGAACTTGAGCGCCATCGCTAGCTTGAAATTGATGTAGCTTTACTAGTAATTCACAGCCTTGAACGCTAAAGGGCGCATGACTAAAGCCTTCGGGATTACGAATATAAGTCCCTGTAGGATAATCGCCAGTTTCATCTGAAAACACCCCTGATAACACTAATATCTCTTCACCTAATGGATGCGGGTGCGATGAAAAACTTGCTCCAGCGTCATACTTCACCACACTGGTCGCATGACCACGTTCAGCTTCTTCTCTGGCCAATCGTTTACGCCACACTCCTTGAGCGGGGCTTTTGTCCCATTGAAGTTTATTGGTATCAATTACAACCCGCTGAGAAAAATCCATGTTAAGCATTATGAGTTCCTGCTATTTTTTATATCAGTGTAATAGGACTTAAACTAAATGAATAGCGCACACTTAAATAGCGGGGAAATAAAAAACCCGCACTATTACTAGCGCAGGTTTTGAGGGAGTTGCAGATAATGTTCAGCTAGGCGTAAAGTTAAGCTGAAGTGTTATCGCGACTTCAATACTGTTTAAACGCCGCTATTATTAAAAGGCATTATTATTTAAACGGCACTATTATTTAAACGGCACTGGACGCGGTGTATTCGCATTTGAAGGCGGTAAAATCGGCAACATAATTTGTGGCTGCTCACCGGTTAAACTGTTCAAAAACTCAACCATTTGTGCAGTTTCTTTAGCTGACATTTTTTGCCCTAGTTGAATGTCGGCCATGGTATTAACCGCTTCATCTAGGTTCCATACGCTACCATCATGGAAGTATGGGTAGGTAAGCTCAATGTTACGTAAGGTTGGTACTTTAAAGACGAACTTATCAGCTTCTTTACCGGTAACCCCTTTACGCCCTTCCGCTGGATTGTCTGTGTGGAATGGTTTAATTAAGCCCATTTTCATGTACATAGTGCCGCCAACCGCTGGGCCGTTATGACACGCGACACACCCTTTGTCTTTAAATAACTGATAACCCGTTTGTGCATCTGCAGAGATGGCTTTTTTATCGCCTTCTAAATATTTATCAAATGGGCTATTTGGCGTCACTAAGGTTTTTTCGAATGTCGCTATGGCATCTGTAAGACGGTCGATGTTGACTTCATTTGAACCATAAATGTCATTAAAACGCGCAACATATGCAGGCATTGAAGCGATAGTATCTACTGCTAAATCATGGGTATAACCCATTTCTTTTGGATTATCGATAGGACCTGCAGCTTGCTCTTTTAAGGTTGCAGCGCGGCCATCCCAAAATTGCGCCAGCATATAATCAGCGTTTAAGACTGTAGGCGAGTTTATTGGACCTTGTTGCCACTCATGACCAATTGAGGTCGGCAGTGCATCCACACCACCAAGGGACAAGTTATGACATGAGTTACATGAGATAAAACCAGACATTGATAGACGTGGCTCAAAGAAAAGCATTTTACCTAGCTCAACTTTTTCAGGCTCGGTGATCACCGCAGGCTTAATGACTTCAATGGGCTCACTGGCCTGAGAAGTTGAAATAGAAAAAATCGAAGCTAGCATTACAGCAACGGTGGTCAGCTTAGTCATAATAAATAACCTTGTTCATAGTATGGTTTAATGGCAAGCATCTTAATTGTTCTATATCTTAGGTTAAAACGGTAAAATCCGATTAAGTCCATCGCAATCGCAAATTCTATTTATGCGGCTTAAGTCACTGTTTATTTTTAAAAATAAGATAGGTTAACGAACCATTCGATTAAATTAAACCTGCACACCACCAATAGCGATTAAGATTGCTGTAGATCACATCCTTTTGTATCAAACACTGCGCCAATATTGATACAAATGACTTTTTACAGGTGTAATATCGCGATAAAAAATGCAGCTTATTCTTGCCTATTAAGCTCCATCACTCCTTAAAGCTGATTTTCTCGCCCATATGGCTTAGCTATATTATTTACCGAAGTTAAGTATATAGGGATTTACTGACGCATATGGCAATACACTTATAACTCTTGAGTGTAACGATTCGTGTAACTGCCAGTTAATAAATCAGCCAACAACGTACCTGCTATGGCTTAGCATTTGTTATACTTAACCAAATTTATTACTTACCATTGGTAGATTGCCACCTCAGGATGTTGATATGACCCAAGACGAAATGAAAAAAGCCGCTGGATGGGCTGCACTTAAATATGTTGAAGAAGGTTCAATTGTTGGTGTTGGAACAGGTTCAACGGTTAATCACTTTATTGATGCGTTAGCGACAATGAAAGATGACATTGAAGGCGCCGTATCAAGCTCTGAAGCCTCAACCCAAAAACTAAAAGGTTTAGGCATTGAAGTATTTGATCTCAATAGTGTCTCAGATCTATCTGTGTACGTTGATGGCGCTGATGAAATCAATGACCATATGGACATGATTAAAGGCGGCGGCGCGGCATTAACCCGTGAAAAAATTGTCGCGGCTGTGGCTAAAAAGTTTGTTTGTATTGTTGATAATACCAAGCAAGTTGAGATTTTAGGTGAGTTTCCACTGCCTATTGAAGTGATCCCAATGGCGCGCTCTTACGTTGCTCGTGAATTAGTAAAATTAGGTGGCGATCCGGTGTACCGTGAAGGTGTCGTCACTGACAATGGTAATGTAATTTTGGATATGTACAACTACCGCATTCTTGATCCTAAAACCTTAGAAAAGCAATTAAATGATATTGTTGGTGTGGTCACTAATGGTTTATTTGCTAACCGCGGTGCTGATGTATTGCTGGTTGGCAGCCCAGATGGCGTTAACACGATTGTCGCCAAATAGTCCTAAAGGCTAGTTGCTTAAGTCCGGTAATTAAAGTTAATCGCACTGATAAAATGCTCAATTCACCATTGGGCATTTTTGTTTTTATAACCATAAAGCCCTTAAAGTTGTGCCAAGCCCCTATCCTACTTGCTTCCACTTAAAATTTTCACTTTAACCTTTCACACCTAAGCTTACTCAAGCAGATGCTTTTCAGCATTTTGACTCCCCATAGTAATCAAAAAAATATTTTATTTAATCAAGTAAACCTTTTAGCAACTTGCTAATGTCTAATCTAGTAACTCACATCACATTGGAATAATTGGTGAACTTAACCTCAAGCAATATCACAGACATTGATAATCAACTCAGCAGTAATACTCGCGCTGCTGAAGCTGGTGAAATCAATAATGCCTGCTTAGATGACGCTTTAGTGGCGAAAGCTAAGGGCGGCGATAAAGCAGCGTTTAAGCTACTTTATCAGCGCCATCAAGGCCGTGTGTATGCAATTTGTTTGCGTTTAAGTGGTAGCGCTGATCATGCCGATGAAATTTGCCAAGACTGCTTTGTCAGATTATGGCAAAAGCTAAATCAGTTTAATGGCGATAGTCAGTTTACGACTTGGTTATATAAGCTGTGTGTCCACCAAGCTATTAACAGCATGAAAGCAAAGCAAAGCTTTTGGCATCGATTTTTACCAGAATCGAGCTTGAGTGAGCATCATCAAAGTCTCAGCGAAAATCATCAAACGCAAAACGGCCATCAAGAGTATCACCGCCTTGATAAATTAATTATGCAACTGCCACAACGCACCCGCGTGGTGTTTGTACTGTGCGCAATTGAAGGTTATCAACATGATGAAGTTGCGCAGATTTTGGATATTGCCGTTGGCACCAGTAAAGCCCAATACCACAGAGCAAAGCAGATGCTACAGGAGATGTTGGTATGAAAAATAGCAATCAGCAGCAACAATTAACAAGGCTTATTGATAGCTTGCCAAAAGAGATCTCACCAAACAAAGATCTATGGCAAGACATTGAGGCGAAAATAAGCGCCCCAACAAATTCTTCAGTGCCAGCAAAGCAAACTGATGCTGCAACTCAGTACCGCAGCGCTAACTCGCAATACTGGCGACATCTTGCCGTTGCCGCCAGTATTAGTTTTGTATTGGTATTAGGCTGGCTATTAACAAGCCCTACAGCACAAAAGCCAAGCCTTGAGCCTATCACCGTCACAAATGCCCTTAGCAATCAGTCTACTGAAGATTTAATTGCCTTGGTTGATCAAATAGCCCTGACCCATCAACAGCAAATTAATGGCTTTGATGACAACAAATATACTGTTGGCATGCAGCTTGATGACCTTACTAATCCATTCAATAAGGGTTATAGCGAATTGCAGCTTGCATCAAAAGAGATCCAAAAAGCCCTTAAAAGCGATCCCAATAACAAGCAAGTGTGGGATTTATGGTTATGGGTAATGAAGCGCGAAATACAGCTGTTACAACAGCAACAACGCACCCCAATTAACACGACTCCATCGACTCAAGGAAATTCCATATGAACAATCAAACTAGTCTGTTTATCAGCCGACTTATCATTGGCGGCAGCCTGCTATTCACAACAACACTCATGACATCAACAATGGCCTTTGCAGCACAATCCGTTGAACAAGAAATGACGGTTAATGCGAAACCACAAATTGAGCTAAAAGTGCAGCGCGGCAAAGTAGAGATCATCGGCTGGGACAAAGACCTCATCACAGTATCCGGTCAGTTAGATGAATTGTCTGAAGGGTTTATCTTTGAGCAAAAAGGCAATCAAATCACTATTGAAGATAAGCTACCCAACAGCTATCGGGGTCATGATGAAGATGGCTCAAATTTAGTCATCAAATTACCCATAAAGCTAATGCTTGAAGCTGAAGGGGTTTCAGCAGATTACAAGATTGAAAATCTGTCAGGCGAAATAGACTTGGCATTAGTCAGTGGTAACTTAAAAGCTAACCACATGGATGGCGACATAAAACTACAAACAGTGTCAGGCAATATTGAGTCAGACAAGCTCAATGGCAAGCTTGAATTAGAAACCGTTTCTGGCGATATCAAGGATAAAAGCTCTGCAGGCAAAGCTCAGTATCGCCTCGTCAGTGGCGAGTTAGAGTCTAAAGATAACCAAGTCACTAAGCTTAGTATCGATCAAGTATCAGGTGATATTGAAGGCAACTTTAGCGCGGTAGAAAAAATCAAAATTGTCAGTGTCAGTGGCGATATCGACATCAGTTTAAGCGCCAAAGTCACTAAGGCATCATTTGATACGGTTAGCGGTGATGTTGAAGTCAAATTCACTCAAATGCCTAACCTGACATTTGAGATTGATGGTGGCCCAGGTGGCGATATTAATAACGAATTAACCGATGATAAACCGCTAAAAACTAAGTATTCAGCAAGAGAAAGCATCCAATTTACAACCGGCGATGCCACAGGTAAATTTAGCGTTAATACCATAAGCGGCAATATCGAATTGAAGTAGCGTTTTTATCTTCATGCTGCAGTTACAGGCGCTAGCATGGGGATCTTAAGTCTGATATTACTCGGCACATTAGGCGCTAAACGTCGCCGTAAACTACACTAGGATAGCATTCCAAACTAGTGCTTGGGCCTTCTACAAAGAAGGCCCTTTTTTTTCATTTAACGCCAGCTCACAACCTAACCCGAATAGCAGCTATAAACCCGTCGAGATTGTGACAATTCACTCGTATAACATAGTCATTCGTTTTACATAATCACTCGTATTACATTGTCACTCGTAGCGCTAATAATTTTGACAACCTTGTATAATCTAAAATAATCATCTTGCCTCTGACTAAATCAATATAGCCATCTTCAGCCAACTTATTGAGTACTTCATTGACTCGAGGGCGACTTACATTGGCAATTTCACTCAGTTGCTGCTGGGTGATTTTTAGTTCAATAACGGGCAAATCAATCATGCGTTTAGCACGTACTAATTCTAATAAAAAATGAATGATACGTTCTTCAATACCATAAAATGACAAGTGCATACCTTGAACCAGTTTAGGGGTATTACGGCGCATAATGCTATAAATAAACTTATAAATCTCAGGGTTAATGTTAGCTAACTCAGTGAGTTCACATTTAGGGAAAAACAAGCTGTTGATCGGTTCCAGTTCATTGGTATAAAGACTAATTTTAGGGAAAATCTCAACCGCTACAGCCCCAACCCACATTTCTTTACCAAATATAAAACTCGCTAAAGGGCGGTTATCAGCACTGGTGGTGGCAAATGTACCCAGACCATCGATACAGTAAAAATACCCCCGTTCACTGTCATCAGCCAGTAGGTTACTGTATTTCTCAATGCCTTGATCATCGACAGCAATATCCATGATCTCAGCTTTGGTTCTTTCGCTCAATTCACAGGGCCAGTTTATTTGTTTACGTAACGCGAGTGTCATTTATTCTCCAGTCAAACATTTCAGCAAGCGTTAAGCAGACATAACTTGTTTAAAGCTATTAAGCATTGAGCGATCTGTACGTGCTTTTTTTAATTTTCTAATACTTTCTTTTAATGATTGCTCTGCCAAGCGGCCAAATACACCATCATATTCTTTTTCATCAATTTCTTTTTCTGACTCAGCCTCATCTGCAATTTCTTGGGCAACACGGCTTAACTGCATCCACGCATTGGCAATATAAAAACCATGAAACTCCGCCTTGGGCAGTAATTTTTGTGCACTCGCAGGCATTGCTTGCCAGCTTTTAGCAAATAACTCAGCCTTGTCTTCAATTAGCTCATTAAACAAACCTTCATAAGCCTCAAGTAAAGTCTCTGGTAATTTATCCATCGGCAGCACTTTATTAGCGACATTAAAAGAAATCTGCTTTGCTGTTGCTTTATACTCTTCGCTTAGTTGACTCATTAGTTTGTTCTCTATTTCAATGATTAAGTTAGCGCCATGAATTCATGTGATTAACGCAGTTTGAGTAACTAAGTCGCATTAACAGCACTTAAAATGGCACAGGCATAAGGTTTCTATCGCAGAAAATACTGCCATTAAACCTTTAAGCTTTATGTTATTTAGCAACAGACTAGTATAAACGATATTATCAACGCCTTTATAGGTTATAGACATATATATTGGTTGTTTTTGTGAAGCTGCAAATACCTACCCAGTCAATAATGTGATCTTATCCAGTTAGATTAAAAGTGGCCCGTTAAACACATAAAATGAATGCAAACAACTTAACTCATGAATGATGATGCTTTTAACATTTATCGACTCTTTTTAAGGTGTTTTCACTATGGTAAACACAGTTAACGAACTATATTAGCAACAGCTATTTTTAAAAGATGAAATAAACAATTAATCAGATTACCTCACAGTGCATTTAAACAAAAAAACGCGAGTAAATATTAACAAAAGCACAGGCTGAAGTGTTCTTTGTGTGACACATACTTATTTATTTACCCTTTTAAACAGAAGCTTAGCCATAACAGCGCTACTTATTCAGCTTTGATTGAACAAACCAAAATTTCTGTCATAATGTTGTGAAGCCAGTAAGTTAAATTAGCAATCTTTGATATAGATCTTATCTCTTTTTTTATTAACTTTTATGCCTGCTTAACGATTTATGCAGCTTTACGTAATTCGACATACCTAGATAGCTGCACCAGCAATAGTTACCAAGCTGATAACAATAAGTTAGTAAAGTTAAGTAAATTTATTGATACTCACCTGCAGAAAAAAGATATTATTGATCCTAGTGGCTAATTGAACTTTTTATATTGTTATCAAATACTAAATAATAAAATACAAAAATATTAATTCAGGGAAAAGTTGCATGGCCGATATTAAGCAAAGCGGCCAATTTTTAACCTGTAGCCTAACAAT
>NZ_MCTY01000068.1:0-422 GCF_002873635.1 Shewanella sp. 10N.286.52.B9 | reverse complement strand
TGAATAAGCTGTTAGCTTTCAAGGATGGTATGTCTATAACTGATACCCAAGCGATTGACTCTGTCATTCGAAGCGATGAACACGATGATGTGGTGTTACTGATTACTGATCATCTTGATTGGTCAGTGCCACAAGAACACTTATTGGCATTGCAACAGAAATTGAATACGTATATTTCTTTTGTGGAATCAGGGCAATTGTTCAGTGATTTTCCTGACGCCAAAAACAAAGAGATTTCCATTTTAATTGCCTGCGAATTTGAACCGATAGATGCCGCCCTTAGTTTTTTTGAAAAAGCAGATGCGTTCTTAAACGATAATCTCAACATCAGGCTAAGGTATGCATTTGAAAGCTAACAAGGCAATAATGCAAGGGACGCAAAACGCTTGGCATGCGCTCCTCCGTCGCTAATTTTAGCCAAG
>NZ_MCTY01000067.1:0-17189 GCF_002873635.1 Shewanella sp. 10N.286.52.B9 | reverse complement strand
CTGTTGATACCCTTTTGGTCGGGTGTGGGTGGAAAACCCACGATGTTAATCCAAACGGAGTTTGGAAATACACAAAGGAAACTTACAGCCTAAATCTGGTGCGGGCGAAGCGCCACGACGTTAATAAAACGGAGTTTGGAAATATTTAAAAAAATAAATCAGGTGTGAACGAAGCGCCACAATGTTAATCCAAACGGAGTTTGGAAATAAAGGATGTAGGTCTAAATCCGATGTAAATTAAACCAACACTTGTTTAAGCACTCTTTGCCAGTTACCACCTAAAAAGCGGTCTCTATCGCTCGACTTATAACGTGCTTTGGCCAGTGCATCGTCAATGCGACTCATTCTGTCGATATGGTTAAATTCTGGGATAACCACATGCTCTGGGGTATGGTCAAAGCCTAATACATTTTTATCAGCAAGACTTTGCCACCAACCCAGGTATTGTTTAACTCCTTCAGCGTTATTGTTATTTAACGCCAGTAAGTTTTCTTGGCCCCGCAGTGGGAAATCATTGGCAATGGCTACTGCATCCATGCCGCCCAGTCTAGCGACTCTATCAAGTTGACGAATATAATCATCAATACTCGGCACAGGCTTATTGGTGAGCCAAAAGCTCATCATGAAAATACCAAACACACCGCCAGTGTCGGCAATAGCGCGGATCACTTCATCGGGTGAGCAGCGAGCATTATTGACGATGGAGCGCACAGCGCCATGGCTTTGCACTATGGGTTTAGTGGAGACTTTAGCGGTATCCAGTGCGGTTTGCGGACTTGAGTGACTGACATCGATAAGAATATTGTGACGATTAAGCTCGGCGATTAATGCCTTACCATCAGCGGTCAGTGGCTTATTGAGGCTTTGAAAGCCATCATTGTCTAATGCGCCACCGGCAAAGCGGTTGCCGTAGTGGTGGGTTAATTGCAGCACCCGTAAACCATGTTTGTGAAATTGGTCTAGTTGTGGCCAAGGCTTATCGCCACTGTTAGCGTTATCGGCATCGGCTTCAACACAGTCAGCGCCTTGGATTTGAAAGTACACCGCGGTGCGCTGCTCATTTCGGGCTTTGGCAATGTCGTTGCCTGTTAGCCCTTGTAATAAAACTGAAGGGTTATCATCGACCACTTTTTTAGCTTGTTTTATACTTTCAATACAGGCTTGGTAGGTGCGTTTGTAATTGGTGGTGCCATCGGGCTGTGTAATAGTTTCGATAGCGGAGATATCACAGATGTAAGCATCAAGTTTTGATTCGCGAACATCTGCTAGGTTTTCGGGCAGAAATGATAAACCATCAATATAGAGGCGCTTTTTGGAGGCGGCAAACACAGAAGTGCTATACAGCGGGCAAAGTAAGCTGGTTGCAGCGATCCCTTTAAGTAGGGTTCTTCTGTTTTGGTTACAAGCGCTTTCAGACATTGTTATTCCTTTTAACGCTCGTAATCATTATTGATTAGTTTGCGGCGTATTGCTTAATAGCATTGGCGAGTGCGGTAAGCCCATTGGTACGAGAGGGGCTTAATTGGCCGCTAAGTCCTAATTGTTCAAAATACTCAGTTAAGTCAAATGCACTAATGGCGGCACTGGTTTTTGTATGAGTTGCATATAACAGTATAGCAATTAGACCCTTAACTATACGTGAATCACTGTCGGCACAAAAAAAATGTTTGCCATCAATCGCTTTATGGTAAAGCCACGCTTGGCTTTCGCAGCCTTTTACTTGGGCTAACTCTAGCTTAAAGGCATCATCAAGTGTCGGTAGGGCTTTACCAACCAGCATGATTTGACGGTATTTATCTTGCCAGTTGCTTGCTGACTCAATCGCGCTGACGGCTTGTGCGACCTTATTATCTAGCGGTTTAAAACAGTGCTCTTGGGGTTGTGGTAATTGGTTAGTCATTTTCTCAATTTACTATCAGGTGGTGGAGAGTATTTGCAGCTATAAAGCTAAGGTTAAAAAGCCTGGCTAAAACATCAGGCTATAACAGTAGATCTTTAACATTACCCAGCGCCGCGATAAACAGGTCAATGTCTTGCTTATTAGTATAGAGGCCAATGGATGCTCGGCAACAACCTTTAATGTTTAACTGCTGCATTAATGGCATGGCGCAGTGGTGGCCACAACGAACGGCTATGCCTTGTTGATCAAGTAGTATCCCAACATCTTGATGATGCTCTTGTGCCAAGTTAAACGCAACCACGCCAATATTATGCGGCGTTGCACCAATAAGGGTTATATCGCCTAAGTTTCTGAGTTCATTTTGCAAATAGTTCAGTAAGCTTTGCTCATGGGCCAGTAACTCAGCTTTTGGCAGTCCATTGATAAAACTAATTGCTGCGCCTAAACCGATAACCGCTGAAATCGCTGGGGTGCCCGCTTCTAATTTATTGGGCAGTTCCCCAAAGGTGGTAGCTTCAAAACTCACCGACTTTATCATTTCGCCGCCTGTTAGCAGCGGTTCAAGCTTATCGAGCTCGGCATAACGGCCGTATAAGATCCCAACGCCAGTGGGGCCATACATTTTATGGCCTGAAAACACATAAAAGTCGCAGTTAATTTGTTGTACATCGACATCGATATGGGCGATGGCCTGAGCGCCATCAACAAGAGTGAGTGCACCTACTTGCTGGGCAAGCTCAACTAATTGGCTGACATCATTTACCGACCCCAGCGCATTGGTCACATGGCTTATGGCCACAAGCTTAGGTTTTAAACTAAGCAGTGCTGAATAGGCATTGATATCAATGGATAAATGCTCATTCAGTGGAATGGGTTTAACCACAGCGCCGGTATTTTTGGCCAATTGTTGCCATGGTACTAAGTTGGCGTGATGGGCGGCGCTATCAACTAAAATAATATCATTAGCTTTAAGCTGTTTGCTTAAGCCTGCAGCGACCATGTTGATCGATTCAGTGGTGCCGTGAGTGAAAATAACTTCTTCAGTTTGGCTAGCATTAATAAATTGCTTAACTTGATGACGAACGTGTTCATAGTTGGCTGTGGCTCTGGCTGATAACTGATGGGCGGCGCGATGCACATTAGCGTTATCATGCTGATAATACTGAGTCATTGCCTCAATGACACTAACAGGCTTTTGGCTGGTGGCTGCCGTATCTAAATAACACAATGGATTATCATCTAGCTGTTGATCCAATATTGGAAACTGAGATCGAATAGCTTGGTGATCAAAGGCATTATTAATTAAAACGGTATCCACAGGCACTGTCATTGAAAGCTCGTTAAGTTAATGATGAATCGCTGAAGTTATCGCTTCAGCATAAGAAAAGCGCTACGATCTTCATAGATTGTAGCGCTTATTGCAAGCATCAATATGCTGATTGGCAAAAGGTCTTATTAACCCCTGTTATTCACACTTGTTATGGGCAAGGCAAGCGATAAAGGTTAGACAGCTCGTTGATGCGGCCAATAAGCTCTGCGGACAAACTAACATCAAGGCTATCGATATTTTCTTTTAACTGTTCAAGATTGGTAGCGCCAATAATGTTTGAAGCGACAAAGCGTCTTGAATTAACAAAGGCTAAGGCCATTTGGGTTGGCGACAAACCAAACTCACGGGCTAAATCCACATAAGCTTGAGTAGCTTCAATTGCCATTGCTGTGCTGTTATAGCGGGCAAAGCGCTTAAATAACGTTAATCTGGCGTTTTCAGGCCACTGATTATTTTCATATTTACCTGTTAATGCGCCAAAAGCTAAAGGCGAGTAGGCCAGCAAAGGCAATTCTTCACGGTGGCTGATTTCAGACATGCCCACCTCAAAGCTGCGATTAAGCAAACTATAAGGATTTTGCACACTGACGATGCGGGGTAAGCCATGCTTTTCAGCTAATCGAAGGTATTGCATTAAGCCCCAAGGGGTTTCATTGGACACGCCGATATAGCGCACTTTTCCTTGGCGGATGACTTCAGCTAATGCTTCTAAGGTTTCTAAAATAGGGGTTTGATGTTCATCATCCAGTTGGTCGTAAAGTAGCTCACCGAAGTAATTACAGTGTCTATCAGGCCAGTGCAGCTGATATAAATCAATGGTATCGACTTGTAGTCGCTCTAGTGATGCATCAACCGCTTGGTGGATGTTGACCCAATCTAAGGCCATGTTTGGTCTAACAAAATCACTTTTAGGGCCTGCAGCTGACACTTTTGATGCAATGACTAAATTATCGCGATTACCTCTTTGTTTAAGGTAGTGACCAATAATGCGCTCAGTTTCACCTTGGGTGTCAGCACTGGGTGGCACAGGATACATTTCAGCGGTATCAATAAAGTTAATTCCACGACCAATGGCGTAATCCATTTGTGCAAAAGCTTGGGCTTGGGTATTTTGTTCGCCCCATGTCATGGTACCAAGACAAATCTTGCTAACATCAAGGCTAGAATGCGCTATGCGTTGATATTCCATTTAATTCTCCTATGGAAACGAGTTACTTCGAAGTTAGCAATCTTTATCCATAAAACAAAGTAACTTATTCCTATGGGCAAACTAATTGTTGAAAAATTCAGCATTCATAAAAGGCGCCATCGCTAAAATAATCGCTTGGGTGTAAATGCTTTCGCGGGTTGCTAAGCCGTGAGTGAGTAATCCAATTGCGCCGCCTTTTTGCTTAATGTTGTGGGTATTAAAGAGTTTATCCATAACATGGCCCAGCTCTTCACCTTGCTCTAGCGCTTGGTAAACTTGAGTGGGTAATGGCAGTAGCGCGCTGCGACCAACTGATAGTTGTTGCTTATGAATGATGGCCATATAAGCAAATGTCGCAGGGCCATGGTCAAAATTATCAACACCGCCTTCCATCGCGATAAAAAAGTCAGCCTCTTGGGCATTTGATTGGTATTGCGACTGGCAAAACTGGGCGCGATTAATGGCCCCTAATTTGGTTTCTGCATCTGTCATGGGTTGATCGGCCACTAACGAGGGCGCATGCATGCCGCTGCAATTGATTTTACGATCAGGAAAATACTGACTGATGGCCACTTTGGCGGCATTGATTTTTACGGGGTTATTTGAGCCGACAATAATCGTTAATGGTGCTTGAGGCATAAATTAGTATCCAAGTTTTACTGAACAGTTGGTGATTTTGCTACGTCATACGCTAAACTGGTGCGCATTGAGTATCTTAAGCGATTTTATAGAGAAGTCATTATGGCGAAGAAGTTTTATGTGGTTTGGGCAGGGCGTGAGACCGGCATTTTTACCAGTTGGGATTATACCAAGAAGCAGGTGGATAAATTTCCCCAAGCAAAATACAAATCTTTCCCGACTGAAGCAGAGGCTAAAGCGGCATTTGGCGCATCGGCAAGTAAAAGTATAGGTAAAGCGGCTTTTAGCGCGAAAAGTAAAGCTAGCACTGCGACTAAAACAACATCGACCAGCAAAGCTAAGATTGATTTATCCACTCATGAGGTGATGATATTCACTGATGGCGGCTGTGAGCCCAACCCTGGTAAAGCGGGCTCAGGCATGGCGATTTACCGTAATGGCGCAGTCGCTGAGTTGTGGTTTGGTTTATATAATCCCAATGGCACCAATAATAGCGCCGAATTGAATGCGCTTTATCAAGCGATATTAGTGGCACAAAAGGCCATTAAGGCTAATCAAACGGTTAAAATACTCAGTGACTCCCAATATTCGATTAATTGCATCACTAATTGGGCTTATGGCTGGAAGTCAAAAGGCTGGAAACGCAAGACTGCCGGTGATATCGCCAATCTTGAAGTCATTAAGCAGGCTCATGAACTTTATGATGCCATTAAAGATGATATGGAGATTGAACACGTTGCCGCTCATGTGGGGATTGAAGGCAATGAATTGGCCGACCGTATGTCGATTTATGCCATTGATCAAAAACTGACTGGGTTTGTCAAATATGACAAGGCGCTGGATGTCGCCGCCATATTAAGTTTAAGAACGGGCTAGCGATATTGTTATATCGTATATAACTTCAGTTGAGTCGAATTTACCGCTGTAAAAATGTAAATTCGACGCTTTGCTGGGTGAATATTAACTTTGCTTTTAGCTTACTTATCTATTTCCAGCTAACTTTCTTTTTCAAGCTAATCTTCTATTTCAAGCTAACCTTCTCGTTTCCCTTTCGACAGTGATAAGGCTATTTTTTCATCGAAAAACCTTGAGTTACTTGATTGAAATAGTCAAGTATTCACTAGGTTATTAGTGTTTAAACCCCTTTGGCTTGTGACTTTGCAGTACATTCGCAGTTGATCATTTGTATCTAATGTTGGCAATTAAATTAATTGTTGTTAATGAAGCTGTATTAGTAACCAAGTTAATATTTGATCATGCGCACATTGCGCCTCTCTTATTGCTGTGTGGGATCAAAAAAATGAACTAGGTCACTATTCTCAAATAAGAACACTGTATTCTCCGCGCCAAATTAGTTACCTCAAAGGTTATTCCATGCAAAGAGATTCAATCAGTGCGCAGGATGTTGCTGTAGCAACTCAAGGTGAGCAAACTCAAGTTAAAGGCTGGAGTCGTCAAGATACCACTTGGATGTTAAGTCTATTTGGCACCGCTGTTGGCGCCGGTATTTTGTTTTTACCTATTAACGCGGGTATGGGCGGTTTTTGGCCTTTAGTCATGATGGCCGTTATTATTGGACCTATGACTTACCTTGCTCATCGCGGTTTATCTCGCTTTGTGTGCTCTTCTAAGAATTCGGGTAGTGATATTACTCAAGTGGTAGAAGAGCACTTTGGCGTTAATGCGGGTAAAGCGATCACGCTGTTATACTTCTTTGCTATTTTTCCTATTGTGCTTATCTATGGTGTTGGTATTACTAACACAGTTGATAGCTTTATTGTTCACCAGCTTGGCTTTGCCTCACCGCCACGTTTTTTATTATCGGCATTACTTATTATTGGCATGATGTCAGTGATGGTTGCGGGTGAAAAATTCATGCTGAAAGTGACGCAATTTTTAGTCTACCCACTGGTTGCGATTTTGGCATTTATGTCATTTTACTTAATTCCTGACTGGAAAATGGATGCTTTGCAAGTGGTGCCATCGGCAGGTGAGTTTTTTGGTACTGTTTGGTTAACTATTCCAGTATTGATCTTTGCTTTTAACCATTCTCCTGCAATTTCACAATTCTCTGTGTCACTTAAGCGTGAGCATGGCAACAATGCAGCTAAAAAAGCAGATGTGATTTTACGTAACACCTCAATGATGCTTGTAGGCTTCGTGATGCTGTTCGTGTTCTCTTGTGTTTTATCATTAAGCCCAGCGCAACTTGCTGAAGCAAAGAGTGAAAACTTAGCTATTTTGTCTTACTTAGCCAATGTTCACTCAAGTGGTTTTGTGAGCTACTTTGGCCCTATTATTGCGTTTATTGCGATTATTTCTTCTTTCTTTGGCCACTACTTAGGGGCGACTGAAGGTTTAAAAGGCATGATCACTAAGCAATTACGTAGCAGTAATAAAGAAGTATCAGAGGCTAAGCTAAATAAATTCATTTTGGCTTTCATGTTCTTCAGCATCTGGATTGTTGCGGTTATTAACCCAAGCATTTTAGGCATGATTGAAGCGTTGGGCGGTCCGATTATTGCTGCAATCCTTTATCTAATGCCTATGTATGCTGTCCATAAAGTACCTGCGCTAAAAGCTTACCGTGGCCGCATTAGTAATGTGTTTGTGGTTATTGCTGGTTTACTGGCTATGACAGCGATTCTATTTGGCTTAATGAGCTAAATTAATTCAAGTTTTGCTGTAGTAGAGGAGTATCTTTGATGCTCCTCTTTTCTGTTTTATCTTTGCTGTTTTAGTGTGTTGTTTTGGTCCAAGTGAATTAAGTTAACTCAACTGATTAACTACAATCGATGTTGATTTGACATGATAGCCAAAACCGCGCGCTTAGATACAAAAGTGTTGAGGTACATCTATGTTTAGTGCATTTGAAATCTTTAAGATTGGTATTGGGCCATCAAGCTCGCATACCGTAGGCCCAATGAAAGCGGCTAATCGGTTTGTTGATGATTTAATTGAACAAGGACAGCTAACACAAATTACTAAATTTACCGTGGATGTTTATGGTTCTCTTTCACTAACGGGAAAGGGTCATCATACTGATATCGCTATTATTATGGGTTTAGCCGGTAATGAGCCTGAAACTGTGGATATTGAAGCTATTGAACATTTCATTGCTCAAGTGGCTAAAACCGAAGAAATTATCATTGGTGATGCGATTCATCATGTGGCGTTCCCTACTGATGCATTAGTGTTTCATCCTGAAACGCTGCCATTACATGAAAATGCGATGAAGTTGCATGCTTGGATTGGTGATGAGCGTGTTTACTCAAATACCTACTATTCAATCGGTGGTGGCTTTATTGTTGATGAAGCTGAGTTTAATCAAACACACTCTAATGGGGTAAAAGTACCTTATCACTTTAATTTTGCTGATGAACTCATGGCGCACTGCAAAGAGTCAGGTTTAAGCATCAGCGGTTTGATGAAGCAAAATGAGCTGTGTTTTCGCACTGAAGAAGAGATGTACACTGGCTTTAGTTTAGTATGGAAAACCATGCAAAACGCCATTGAAAAGGGCTGTCATACTGAAGGGGTGTTAGCGGGGCCGCTAAAAGTGTCACGTCGAGCGCCAGCGTTACATCGTGAGTTATTACGCTGTGAGCGTTTAAGTAATGATCCAATGGAAATAATTGATTGGGTTAACTTATTTGCCTTAGCTGTGAGCGAAGAAAATGCTGCTGGTGGCCGCGTGGTGACGTCACCAACCAATGGCGCTGCTGGGATTATTCCTGCGGTATTAGCTTACTATAATAAGTTTATTCAAAAGGTTGGCCCTAAAGAATGCAGTCGTTATTTTTTAGCAGCAGCGGCAGTCGGCTCGCTTTATAAACGTAATGCGTCAATCTCTGGTGCTGAAGTGGGCTGTCAGGGTGAAGTGGGTGTGGCGTGTTCTATGGCGGCGGCGGGCCTAGCTGAGTTAATGGGCGGCTCACCTTCACAAGTGTGTATGGCGGCTGAAATTGGCATGGAGCATAACCTTGGCTTAACTTGCGATCCAGTCGCAGGTCAAGTGCAGGTGCCTTGTATTGAGCGTAATGCCATAGCATCGGTTAAAGCGATTAATGCCTCACGTATGGCGCTTCGTCGTAATTCAGAGCCTAGAGTAAGCTTAGATAAAGTGATCGCGACTATGTATGAGACTGGCAAAGACATGCACTCTAAATACCGTGAAACCAGTCAAGGCGGCTTAGCCATTAAAGTGACTAACCTTTGTGCTTAATTTTTAGTTTGAGATAACAGCTTGAACTCAATAAAAAAGGCTTTCATTTGAAAGCCTTTTTTATTGAGATTTTTTGATAGTTGACGCTGATTAGTGAGCTTCTGGAAGCTGTTCAAACATCAAATAATGGCTTTGCTCCATGCCGAGTGCCTTATAGGTTTGCTGAGCGGCATGATTATCATGCTCTACATATAATCTGAAACTGGCCGCGCCGCCCATGTCCTCAGCCATTGCTTTAACTTGCTGATAAAGTTTGCCATATATTCCTTGGCGGCGGTTTTGCGGGCGTATATACACACTTTGGATCCAGCAATAGTTAGTTGCGCGCCAATCACTCCATTCAAGGGTGACCATTAATGAACCCACGATGTCACCATCTATCTCAGCCACTAAATAAAAGCCTTTTTCTGGGCTGCTTAGCATAGTGCTCACCCCTTTAGTGAGCTGTTCATTATCCAAGTGAAGCTGCTCAGTTTCCATTGCCATGGCTTGGTTAAATTCAACTAATGCTGATAAATCTGATAGTTGGCCTTTTCTTATTTTCATTGTGGCTCCTTGATATAAAAATAGTGCTAATTTTTATTCGACTAAAGTCTAAGCTGCTATGCTTAATAATTATACTTGTTTTGTTTTTGGGGGCAGTTATGGCAAAGCCACATGCTCAATGTCAATCAGGATTAAATTCTACGGTTCAGGCTAATAAAGCTGTCAGCTCATCGATTTACCGACGCTATCAATTTAGGGTTAGGCGATATTTTAGCCACCCTAATAGGATTCACTTAGCTCATGCTACTACAGTCAGATCGCTTACACAGCCTTCGATTAATCATTTGTTGCATTTTTTGCTCACCATAGTCACCTTTGGCTGTTGGGGCATGGTCTGGTGGTGGTTAATCTTAAAATCACGTGGCGAGGGCAATAATTTTCTCGCGGGATTTGATGATGATTACTGGAGTTACTTAATTGAAAGGGAGCGACCTCCGGCAGCACTTTATACTCTAAAGGTCGGTACTGATGAGGCTGAAACTGTTTTTGAAGCTTAATGCGCTTAAACCCTGTAATTTATAGTGTATAGACCTTATAAGGTGACCTAGATCATCTAATGTAGTTGAGGTGTCATGCTAGTATGCGTCGCCGATTTTTATCGTGATATATGCCACCTTTAGCGGTGCATTCGTTAGTCATATCATAAGCAGCGTACTTAATTACTCAACTATCAATTTTACAGGGTTTTAAATCATGTCAAAACATGCTCCTTCACTTCTTGGTCGGGCCTGGTCTCGCTGGATGTCAGTTCCTTTGTGGTTACAAATCCTCATAGGTATGGTGCTAGGTATTATTACTGGGGTAAGCCTAGGTGAAGATGCCAACTATTTAAAACCCATTGGTACTTTGTTTGTAAATACCATCAAAATGTTAATTATTCCTTTGGTATTTTGCTCGCTCATTGTTGGTGTGACCTCGATGCAGGATACGGCGAAAATGGGCCGAATTGGCTTTAAGTCTTTTGCCTTTTATTTAGGTACCACTTCGATTGCTATCAGTATTGGCCTGCTTGTCGGTTATATCATGCAGCCTGGTGCAGGTCTTGGTCTTAAAGGGGCTGCAGCTGCAGCCGATGTAAAGCAAGCGCCAAGCTTAATGGATACCTTGATTAATATTGTGCCGACTAACCCTGTCGCGGCACTAGCCAGTGGTCAAATTCTGCAGGTAATTGTATTTGCTGTGGCATTAGGTATTTCACTGGTGTTAATCGGCGAGCGTGGCAAGCCTGCGATTAAGCTATTTGAAAGCTTAGCAGAAGCCATGTACAAGCTGACTGACATGGTGATGAAGTTAGCACCTTATGGCGTGTTTGGCCTGATGGCTTGGGTTGCAGGTGAGTATGGCTTAGAGATGTTGTTGCCGCTAATTAAAGTCATTGTAGCGGTTTATTTGGGGTGTGCATTACATATTCTTGGTTTTTACAGCTTAGTATTAACTGTGTTTGGCAAACTCAATCCGCTGCAGTTTTTTAAAGGCATTGCTAATGCGATGGCGGTGGCATTTACCACTTCAAGTTCAGCAGGAACCCTGCCTGCGAGCATGAAGTGTGCCAGTGAAAACTTAGGTGTGAATAAAAAGATTTCAAGCTTTGTATTGCCACTGGGAACCACCATTAATATGGATGGCACAGCGCTTTATCAGGGCGTGACTGCGTTATTTGTTGCTCAGGCATTTGGGGTGGATTTAACTTGGGTTGAATACATAACGATTATTCTTACCGCGACTTTAGCCTCAATTGGCACTGCGGGTGTGCCTGGCGCTGGTTTAGTGATGTTGACCTTGGTGTTAACAACGGTAGGCTTACCACTTGAAGGTGTGGCAATTATTGCCGGTATCGACCGAATATTAGATATGGCGCGAACAGTGGTTAACGTTTCAGGAGACTTAGTGGCAACGACTATGATTGCTCGCTCTGAAGATGAACTTGATGTTGAGCATTATAATGCGGATATGGAGCAGTCTGCGATGATTGTGCAGCAGGCAGAAACTGAATTACAACAAACTGAGTCACAGGTAAAAATACCTAGCTAGCATCATGCTGTGAGCGATTGATACAAAAAGAGTGAAGCCATGGCTTCACTCTTTTTTTGTTTAATCGCAAGCTAATCTTGTTTAGCCAATACCAATAAGGTGGTGCCATCTTGAGATTTTAGTAATAGCTTACCCGATTTCGCTTGTTTGATATTGGTGACTAACGTCATTGCTTTCATAATACTTTGCTCTTGCTGCATCAATACTTCAACACAGGCCATTCTGGTAGTGCCTGCAGGCGTTAAGCTTAGCTTATCTTGTTGCTGGCTATAATCACCAAAGAAGCGGTTACAGCTGTTGTTGCCAGATAATTTACCTTCTTCAGCAAAGGTAATTTGTGCAGGGCTATTATCAATCACAGGATTTGATAGCGCGGTTTCAATATGCCAACTGCCAAGTAGATTGACTTGTTCAACTGGAGGCGGCGCACTTTGACAAGCACTGAGTCCAAAAATAATACAACACGCGCCGAGGAGAGGTTTGAACATGAGAGGCATTTCCAAATAGGGTCGTTAATAGCCATAGTATATACTGAGTCACATTGATTTTTTTCATCTTGAATAATAATTAATGATAATTTACTGATTTTATTACCGCCTTATTTAATCAATAAATGTTAAATCAGCCGAATCTGCCCGATAAGGCGATACAATAAGGCTATTAGCCAAAAAGAGTGAGTTTAATGAGTAACATTTTTAAAATTTTGCATGCCGTTGGATTGATTTTTGTCGCCGTCGGCGCTGGTTTGTATTTATTCACTGAAGTGGCTAGTCAAGTCTCTGGCATGTTAGTCGTGGCGTGTTTAATTGGGCTTGGGTTTGTCATCATGGCGCCTTATCCGGTAGCCCTGGTTTTTAGTTGGGCGCAAAAACAAGCCGTAAACTCAACTGATGATGAGCAAGATAAATGAAAGTTAGTTATCGATTAGCCCAACGAGATGATGCCGCTGAAATTGCTCAGCTTGAGCTAACTCATATGCATGATGAGCTAGGGTCAAATGGACAGGGGATGGAAGGGCAACACTTTTCGGAGCCGCAAATTACCAGCTTAATTAATCAAGGCTGGATAATGCTGGCTTGCTGCGATAGCAAGATTATTGGTTATGTTATTGCTGGCCCTTGGTCCCTATTTAAATCTTGGTCTATCTATCAAGCGATATTAAAGCGCTTACCCAGTATCGAAATGGGTTATAGCCGTTTATCTGAGAGTAACAGTTGCCAATATGGTCCTATTTGGATCCATAGTAATCATCGCGGCCAAGGTATTTTTGAACAACTGGTTAGTCAGTTAGCAAGGCATGTAGGCAAAAAGCTACCTTATATGGTCACCTTCATTGCTGAAGATAATGCATTATCTTTTGCCGCACATACCCGTAAGGCATCGATGGAAGTGGTCGATTATTTTGGCTTTCAGCAGCGTGATTATTATTTACTGGTGTTAGCTAATTAGTATCGTACTCTCATCGAAAAAGACATCAAGATGAGGTTTAAGAGGTCACTATGGAACAAAATACAACTCAGCTGTTTAATGAGTTATTTGCATCTTATTTGTCGTTAAGACTATCAGCATTCGAGAATTTAAAAATTGTAGTGGGTGTGCTTGCGGCTAATGATTTGGATTGTGAAGCATTTGAGCTTAATAAGCAGCCGACAACCAGCGGGAATGCTCAGTCAATATATGCAGTAAAATGGCAAGACCAATGGATTTTATGCGGGCGTTCAAATGGTTATCAAGAGCAAATTGTGCTGAGTACTGACAATCACCTACTTGATACTGACAATGGTCGAGTGATGAATGTACCAGTTTTATCATTACAGCAGATTTCCTTTATGTGTGTCGAAACTGCGCATTTTGATCACTGTTAACGAAACGATTATTAACGCGAAGTTTTTAACAAGCGGTTGCTTTTAAACTATTTTCTAGAAGAAAGTTGAGTCTGCAGCTGCATTAGCACCAATGGTTTTTGTGGTGAATGATGTTTTAGATAAAGTTGTTGAATATCATTTGTCGCCAGTTTTACCTCATTGAAGCCATGCTCTTGATAAAGTTGGGTTAAATGGGGTAAGGAAAATACAAAACATTGCTCGCATTTTAGTTTTTCAGCAATGAATGCTAGCAATGTATGGGCAAGTCCACCGCCTCTATACTCACTAGCAACGACAAGGCCGGTTACCAACTGATATTGGCCAATGGGCTTTATTCTTACTACCGCAATAATACTATTGTCAGGATTATTGCGACTCTTTCCTTTAGCAATAGCGGCACTAGAAACTGTATTAACAGGTTCATTCATTTCTTTATCAATATTCGACTGCTGTAACTGAGTATCTTGAGCCATGATCACCGCTATATCTTCTTTCATTGTTGGCTTTGAATAAGGCATCTGTTGTTTGTAAAACTGTTTCAGCATTGACCAGCACTTTTGTTGCCCGGCTGTCATCGCTGGTGCTATTGACGTTTTGAATTGAGTGACATCATCAAATAACCATTGGGTTTTACGCATTAAATTTTTACCTATTGAGTATGTAGAGCGATAAAGTTCTGAAAGGTGAAAGCTCATTCTTTTGTTATTGGATGGCACAATTTTAATGTTTAATTGATGGCTTAGATAGAAAAGACTCGCTTCATTACTCCCTTGTTAGAATTGAGCAATTGTCATTCTGAACAGCGGTTTGATATCTTGCAAAGGAGTTTCATCTTTAACCGATCAAAATCTGTTGGGTTAACATATTTTTAAAACCTATACAGCGTACATACCTGACATAGTACTGTTAAAGTTGAATGTGATTTACCCTATTAAGAATATTTGCGAGAGCCTAATGTTATTGTCGCCACAACAGTTAAGTAAGCAACAAATATATAAGTTATTGATTGGTGGAGTAACGCCTAGACCCATCGCATGGGTTTCCACTATTTCTGTTGATGGGGTGGCCAATTTAGCACCTTTTTCGTTTTTTACTGTGGCCAGCGCTAACCCGCCAGTGCTGTGTTTCAACCCTATGGGCATGGATGATGGTCAGGAAAAGGATACGTTAACTAATATTCGCCAACAGGGTGAATTTGTCATCAATACAGTGAGCTATCCTGATTTAGCGGTGATGAATGAAACTTGCCATCATATTCCTGCGGATATAGATGAATTTGAGTATGCCAACATTGAAAAAGCCCCAGCATCTATAGTTAAGCCGAGTCTCGTTAAGCAAGCGCTAATTAGCTTTGAGTGCCAGCTTAATCAGATTATTGATTTGGGCAATGAACCGTTATCAGGCCATTTAATATTAGGTAATGTCGTCGCTATTCATGTTAAAGATGACATCATTGAGGATTTTAGAATCGATAGTGACAAATTAGATGCCATAGGAAGAATGGCCGGCAGTGATTACTGCTTAACCAGAGAGAAGGTTAAGCTTACTCGTAAGTAGTGACAGTTTATGTGCTCTGCAAGACTATAACGAATTAAAACCCTAGCGAAATGGCCAAAGTGAATTAATCAGCAAATTACAGATATAAAAAAACCGTCAATTGACGGTTTTTTTAGTTTTACATACTGTAATGAGGGCTAATTATAGACCGGCATCAGCACGTAAGATTTCAGCTTTATCAGTCGCTTCCCATGGGAATTCGTTACGGCCGAAGTGACCATAAGCAGCAGTTTGTTGGTAAATTGGACGAGCCAAATCCAACATCGCTGTTAGGCCGTAAGGGCGCAGTTCGAAGTGTTGACGAACTAACTTAATTAATACGTCTTCTGATACTTTACCGGTACCAAATGTTTCGATGCTAATTGAGGTAGGCTCTGCTACACCGATTGCATAAGAAACTTGGATTTCACAACGATCTGCAAGACCTGCAGCGACGATGTTCTTCGCTACATAACGTGCTGCGTATGCAGCACTACGGTCAACTTTTGATGGGTCTTTACCTGAGAAAGCACCACCACCATGACGCGCCATGCCGCCATAGGTATCAACGATGATTTTACGACCGGTTAAACCACAGTCACCTACAGGGCCACCAATAACAAAACGGCCAGTTGGGTTGATGAAGTACTTAGTATCTTTGTTTAACCACTGTGATGGTAAAACTGGCTTAATGATGGTTTCCATTACGCCTTCGATTAAGTCTTCCTGACTAACATCTTCACGATGTTGAGTTGATAGAACGATTGCATCGATACCAACAATTTTACCTTCATCATAAGCAAAGGTAACTTGGCTTTTTGCATCTGGGCGAAGCCAAGGTAAGGTGCCATCTTTACGTACTTCAGATTGACGTTTCACAAGTTTGTGAGCGTAAGTAATAGGAGCAGGCATTAATACGTCAGTTTCGTTGCTGGCATAACCAAACATTAAACCTTGGTCACCAGCGCCTTGTTCTGCAGGATCACTGCGGTCAACACCTTGGTTGATATCAGGAGACTGCTTACCAATGGCATTTAAAATGGCGCAAGAATCAGCATCAAAACCCATATCAGAATGAGTGTAACCAATTTCACGCACTGTTTTACGCGTGATTTCTTCGATATCAACCCATGCAGAAGTTGTGACTTCACCACCGACTAATACCATGCCTGTTTTTACGTAAGTTTCACAAGCAACACGCGCTTTAGGGTCTTGCTCTAAAATTGCGTCTAATACTGCATCAGAAATCTGATCAGCGATTTTATCTGGATGACCTTCTGAGACCGACTCAGAGGTGAACAAGTGGTTTGCCATAATGGGAAATCTCGTCTTTTTGAATTTGAACGTGTAGAGGTATCTACATCTAGACGTCTATTTTAGTCGAATTTAAAAATGATAACACCCCCCAATACGATAATAAGTCAAAAATTGTGCAATGCCGCAAATAATTAAATTCAACCTAAAAGCTTGTTTAGGAATTAGTTGTGCTTATCTTTATGATTGTATTAGTTTAATGTGTTTTTTGTGGTGATATTTTTTAAGGCTGTATGCTAAATTAAACAATTTATTTAGCCAGTGGATTTGGGCTTATCAATAGAGGCCCCCTTATTGACTTACTAGAAATATGGTCATTAAGCCTTATGTAAACCAGCAAGATTCCACTTTATTGTACCTATACAGAGTTTGATAAGCCTTAAGAGAGGCTAAGCTCTGAAAAAATACTGTGGTTAACCTCGTGTCTTTATTGAATAAAATCAGACAAGTAAGTTGTATTTTAAATAATGCTGCTGTGCCTTTAGCATTTATCACTAAAAAAAGCGCCGATATCAACACAAATCGCTTGTTAAATAAATGTAAACGTAATTGTTAGCTGGTACGCTATTTTGTATACTACCAAGCTATAACTCATAATATTTATTTATATAAAG
>NZ_MCTY01000066.1:10585-16759 GCF_002873635.1 Shewanella sp. 10N.286.52.B9 | reverse complement strand
TTCTTAAAACGATAATTTTTTATTATTCGTATGAGCTATAGATTTTATAGCGCTACAAAAATGAATCACTCGCTAGCGACATGCTACTTACCGGTTGCAGCATTTGTGCGCCAGCCAATCAATTCGACATTCTTATTTTACATTCTTGTTCTACACTGTTATTGCCATAAACGTATTACATAAGCGTTAACCATCACCCCTTTGTGCTTTTACCTAAAGCAATATCTGCAAGGAGCGACAATGAAACAAAGTTCAACAAACACGATATTGATAGGTAAAGGCGATAATCCCGTTGAGCTACAACTGCGTTATGGTAATCGTCATGGCTTAATTGCAGGAGCGACAGGTACGGGTAAAACGGTCTCGCTGATGATGTTAGCTGAAAACTTTTCCCGTCAAGGTGTGCCGGTTTTTGTTACTGATATTAAAGGGGATATTTCAGGTCTAGCCGCTGCAGGCAAGGTGTCAGATAAACTATTAGCCCGCGCTGATAAAATTGGTATTAGCAATTTCAGCCCCCAAGCTAATCCATGCGTTTTTTGGGACTTACTCGGCCAGCAAGGTCACCCTATTCGCACCACCGTCAGTGAAATGGGGCCAACATTATTAGCCAGAATGCTGGGGCTAAATGACATCCAAAGCAGCATTTTAGACATCGTTTTTGCCTTAGCCGATAGCCGAGGCTTATTACTGCTGGATTTAGACGACCTTAAAGCGCTTCTGACCTTGGTCTCAAAAGAGCGTAAAACCATCAGTGCTGAATACGGTTTAGTCAGTGCGCAATCATTAGCGGCGATTCAGCGATCGCTGATGCGTTTAAAGCGTGACGGTGGTGAGGTTTTCTTTGGCGAGCCCGCCCTTGAGCTAAGTGACATCATGGGCGTTGATGAGCAAAACCATGGCTTAATCAATATTCTGGCGGCAGATAAATTAGTATTAACCCCAAATTTATATGCCAGTTTTATACTATGGTTGTTATCAGAGCTATACGAAAACCTGCCTGAGGTCGGCGATGCCGACAAACCTAAGTTGGCCTTTTTTATCGATGAAGCCCATTTACTGTTTGAGGATAGCCCAGATCATCTACTTAAGCGTATCGAGCAAATTATGCGCCTAATCCGCTCTAAAGGGGTTGGGGTGTATTTTTGCTCACAATTTCCTGACGATATACCCGATGCGATATTGGGGCAATTGGGTAATCGTATTCAACATGCTTTGCGGGCTTATACACCAAGGGACCAAAAATCGGTTCGCGCCGCCGCTGAAACCTTTGTGGTAAATCCTAAACTGGATATCACCGCAGTGATTTCTAGCTTAGCCGTGGGTGAGGCCTTAGTATCAACCTTACAAGATAATGGTGTGCCCAGTATGGTTGAGCAAACGCTGATATCCCCGCCCCGCTGTCGTATGGGGCCATTAACACTGACTGAGCGTAATGCTTGTCGCGCCCAAAGCCCTATCGGCAATCATTATGATATCGCCATTAATCGCGAGTCGGCTTATGAACGCCTCAATCAACTCGAGCAACTTGAAAAAGCCCCTGATGCCAAGCCTCCTATAGAAAAAGCTGACACTAAAAAGTCTCCCCCAAAAAAACCAAGCTCAACACCCCAAAAAGATAGCGAGGATGAACAAAGCAATTGGTTTAGCGAATTGCTATTTGGCACCAAGCGCCGTCAAGGTCTAGTAAAGAGCTTTTCAAAACAAGCTGCACGCGCGGTGGGCAGTAAGTTTGGCAAACAAATTTTGCGGGGAATACTGGGCAGCATTAGCGGCAAAAGCGGTAAATAATTGTTCGCGGTTATATTGCTCTAGCCAGTCATTTTAACTCATCCTTGACCTGTAAATAGGAATTTTTAGCCATAACTGCCTAGAAAGATCACCTTGTGACAAGCTATATTTTTTGAATTAAATCAATAATATCTAACTTTGAAAAATTTCAGCAATCCCTTTGGTTAACTTAGTTGTAACTTCACTAATAAATGCGCTATTGTTTAGTTAATGGAGTTTTTAGAGGTGATTAAGGATGAGCCAATTTTTCACTTTACTCAATCTTAGTTTACTAGACGTCACGTTAGAATATGTCACGTTAGCTGATGCCTCTGTAATAGATAGCATTACTCAGGCCAATGCCTTTCAAACCACTTATGTTGTTATTCTTCGCTATTTTACAAGACCTTCTGACGTTATACGCGCAGCTAGCATCAAACACCTCAAGCACTTAGCGGCATATTACGCCCCTGTGCTTCCATCAGCCCTTATTAGTCACAATAACTTAATAAGGGGCGACTTATAGATATGATTAACCTGCATTTAAGAAAGTCATTATTATTTGGACTGATTGTATTTTCATTCTGTATATCAATTCTGTATCTAGATAATCGCTCAGAAGATTTTGTCATCGATAAGCAAAAACAGCTTATCAGCGAAAACTTATTTAAATTAAAAAAAGAGCATATTACTGATCTTGTTTCATCGGTGCATATCGCAGCTGAAGCAACCCTTAAGCGCGAATACCAAAAACAACAAACTAATCTACAAACGCATTCGCAACAATTCAAATTAGTACTTAATAACACCCCTGAACATCAACGCTGCCAAGTGCTACAAACTTTAGCCGCTGACGATGATGAGTTTCAATACCAATTAACACAATCAGGACAAGCTCTTTGTCAGTCATCCCATAAGCCAGACAATACCTTGGCTGAAATAAGTATTAACACAGCGATTGCTGATGATATGCAAATGACACTGTCATTATTACCACCTCAAGTTATCAATGAAGCGAAAAAAAGGATCGCTGCCTTTATTAGGCTAATTAAACTGCAGAACCCAGAAACCTACGTTTGGGTAAATGAAGTGATTAATTACGCCGGTGGTGATGACTTTGCCATTAGAAAAGTTCACCCTAGCCAGCCTGAAACCGAAGGGCTGCTATTATCAACCCTCAGTCAAGACATCAAAGGTAACTACCCCTTCCAGATGGAGCTTGATGGCATTAATGCTCAAGGTGAAGTTTACTTCGAGTATTATTTCAAACGTAATACCAATGATGAAATCGTTAAAAAACTGGCCTATGCCAAATTATATAAGCCTTTTGATTGGATTATCGCCACAGGGGTATATGTGGATGATTTAGAATTTGCAGTAGATCAAGAGATCAACAAGCTGATGGTTGAGCTCAATTTTTACAATAATCTGGTTGCCATTATCGCCATCTTTTTATCCGTGTTACTGGTTATATGTTTATACGTGATAGAAAGAAATGCCCTTAATAGTAAAGAGCGAGAGCTGGCACTAAAACACAAGCAACAAGATGTAAAAAACTACCGTCAAGTACTATCATCTATGCTTGATTTAGTGGAGCGGCGCGATAGCTACACCGCTGGTCATACGCGGCGGGTTGCACAATACTCAGTGATGATAGCTAAAGAGATGGGCTTTAGTAATGCTGAAGTGGAAATCCTCTATGAATCAGCAATCATGCATGACATAGGTAAGATATCTACACCCGATAGTATTCTACTAAAACCAGGTAAACTCACCTCGCAAGAATACAAAATTATTCAGCAGCATTTAGACAGCGGCTACAAGCTACTGGTATCGATTAAAGCCTTTAAAAAACATGCTGAAATCATCAGGTGCCATCATGAACACTATGATGGGACGGGTTACCCTCGGGGACTTAAAGGCAAACAGATCTGCCCACTTTCTCATATTCTCATTTTAGTTGACGCCTTTGATGCAATGACCTCAAAACGTATCTATAAAATGAGTAAATCGAAACAAGAAGCTATCGCAGAAATAAAGGCGCTGGCAGGTAAACAATTTTGCCCTGAAACGGTAAAAGCAGCTGTGCCAGTGCTAGAGAGTGCTAATCTAATTCCTGTTGATCATAATTATTTAAAGGATGAGTTTGAAGAAGCAAGGCTTGCCTATTATTACAAAGATTCGCTTACCGGTTTATATAACTATCGATATCTAGAGCACGTTATCACGTTAAACGAAGAGCTATTTAGCAAACATTATCATTGCTGTTACGTCATCAGTTTGTTCAATTTTGGTCAATACAATAAAACCCACGGCTGGCTCGAAGGTGATAAAAAACTTACCTTTATAGCCAACAAGTTAACTGCATTTTTGCCAGAGTCGTTAATTTTTAGAGTGTTTGGCAATGACTTTCTTATCTTAACCCTAGAGCATATAGAGCTAGATGCAAAGTCGCTAATCGCGCAACTAGAACTTGATAACCTTAATATTGAACTTGCGTTAGAGCATATCAATATTGACCAGCAGCAAATCCACAATGTAACTCAATTTACTGAGATTATTAACAAGATAGTTAATAAGAAGACTTGCCCCAATATGCCCTAAAGTTCTGTATCAGGCTTGTAAAGCAACAGCATGAATAGAGGGTATTCATGCAATACTGTCTAACTAATAGTCACGAGATTAATCATAAAATAATCGTTCAAGTAGCCAAAATGCGAAATAAAAATTAACTAAAAAATTAACTAATACTATAATGTTAACTGAGGGTTTGAGTCGTATCTCGTAGTATTAATCTAAGGAAGTCAATAATGAAATGGTTACCTGCTAAGTGGGTGTTAGATAAAGAGGCAGAACTATCATTTCAACAATCTTTAAATCAACGCTCACGCACAAATGCAGTAATGATGAGTTACATCTTAATTACGGTGTTGCTATTTTTTACCCTATCTTCATTTGCAGCCACTAATTATACTTTCGCCGACATCTTAACCCGTATTGTCAGCCTCCTAATTGCAATGGTAATGATTTTCAGTATTAAAAAATCAGCCACCTGTTACCTTGATTCGATACTGTTATTTTTTGCGGTGCTGTTTACCCTCATCAATGGTTTATTCTTTTATAGCTATGCTATTAACCATCAAGAGCTCCATGAAGGCGGCCCTATGCTGTCAGCCATTTTTATTACAGCCATTCCCATACTTCACTTAGGTCAAAAGTTCATTATTTGGCTGTTACTGGGTGTTGCTCTGCTTATAATCCAATTCAACACCGAGGTGGATATCATTTGGAGTATAAACTTCTATGTGATAACAGTTGCTATCATGACCGCGATGCAATATCAAACGGATGTACTGCTGAGAAAACAATATAAATACGAGTTAATTCAAACACAAAAAGCGCAAACTGATAAGTTAACAGGGATTCATAATCGCTATAATTTCGATAAGCAATTCTCGACTCTGTTACACAATTTAAAACAGGGGCAGTACCTTTCATTGGCGATGATCGATATTGACCACTTTAAAAAATATAATGACCGCTACGGGCATTTAATGGGCGATAAAGCCTTGGTCAGCTTTGCCCAGTTACTTTCAAACCAAGGTGCCGATATGGTGGTGCGCTTTGGTGGCGAAGAATTTATTTTGGTTTCTGTCAGTTCAAATCAAAATAAGCACTGGCTTGAAGATCTCCCCATGCAGCTTAAACGGCTCGAGATTGAGCATAGTGATTCAGCAACCGGGTTTCTGTCAGCATCCGCTGGGGTGGTAAGTGTTAGTGCCAATCAGCGTCACCTAGTTAATAAAACCAAGCTTTTAACCTTAGCCGATCGCTGTTTGTACCAAGCGAAAAAAGCCGGTAGAAACCAAGTGTGTCGCCAAAAGGTATCTTGTGAAGAATAAGACTTAAGTTAAGCTTGAGGCAAAAGTTGCAGTTGAGGCTGAGAATGAACTTGCGCTCACCGCCAGATAGCATCATTCGGATGAGTCTTTTTTATTTGCTTCTCTAGCAACCAAAATAAAGGTTAAATACATTTTAGTTGGCAGTGACAGCACCATGCCAAAAGCGACACACATCGAGCTGATGATAATTCCCTTAACGCCCATTGCGGCTACGGTATCATTAAAGTTGTGCAAATAAATCCCAAGTAAAATTAAGCAAATACCAATGGTTATGCAGGTTCTAAGCAGTAGTATTAATTGTCTATTGCTCACTTAATTCTCCTCAGCTTAATGGTACACACCTTGGCATAGCACACCGACATTGTAGTCAATATATAGCTAAATTATGCCACCATTGTCAGTGAGTGTCGCGGCACAGGTTACGTTAAATATTACCAAGCAGTTAAAGAGCTTATTCTGACAAAAGATGAGTTAACCAGCTAAGCTTTTAGCTTTTAGCTTT
>NZ_MCTY01000066.1:0-9748 GCF_002873635.1 Shewanella sp. 10N.286.52.B9 | reverse complement strand
CTTTTAGCTTTTAGCTTTTATTAAAATAGCTCTCTTAAAGCCAAAAAAGGCTACCAGGCTTAGAAGATTAAATGCGTTCCAGCTAGCGCTTTAGTTGCAGCATTTTTAGTTACTAAGCTTAAGCGCCTTGATGTGATACACAGATCGTTATACCTTGAATTTCAGACACAAAAAAGCGAACCCAAAGGTTCGCTCTTTTAATAATTACGATAAATAGGTAAACCTAAAAGCGTAATTATTTGAAGTAACGTACTGGCTAGCCAGTGACGTCGACTTTCAAATTAGATAGCAACTACGTTAGCTGCTTGTGGGCCTTTTTGACCTTGCTCTAAATCGAAAGAAACTTTTTGGCCTTCAGCTAAAGTTTTGAAACCTTCAGAAGCGATAGCACGGAAATGTACGAATACATCTGCGCCGCCATTGTCTTGAGTGATGAAGCCGAAACCTTTGTCTTCGTTAAACCATTTTACGATACCAGTAGTGTTAGACATAATGTGTCCCTTATATAATTAAGAATTAAAAAATTTATCGCGAAAATGCGATGCGCTGAGAGCTGAATTATTTAATGTGACGATGAAGCTAAGGGAAACACAGAGGAACAACGATAACGTAGAATTCTGAGGCTTTACTTTTACTTGATGTTTCATTAATAACTCTGAATGTCAGAGCGAGGAGAATCTTACATTAGTTTAAAAAATTGTAAAGGTATTATTTTATTTAAATATCAAAACAGCCAGATATCTGACCACTGACTAACAGGTATATAGCACAATTAATCGCTAATATACTTATGCTTAGCAGTAATTATAGCTCTGGCTGCTATGGTTTAGCTGTGATTGATAATAATATAGCTTGTCACTTGGCTATGACGGTTATCATGGATATTTACAGTGGATTAACTTTTTTCAACGCCCCGAAACGATCAGCATCAATCCCTTGCTTCCAATAGCCAACAGCAAAGATGTTAAGCCTTTCAAAACCAAGCTCTTGTTGTAATACGGGCTTCAAAGCGCGTATTTGACCAGCTTCTAGCCCCATAAAGACATGACTATCCTTGGGTAAGTCTTTAGCGATTAGTTGTACTTGTTGCTCAAGGGTTATTGTTGACTCATCTTCAATAAACCAATGAGTATTTTTTGAATCGTCATAATCCATCTCAATGATATCAGCACGGGTAGGCACGCTAATAATGGCCTTTAATTGGGCATCAGGATTAAATCTAGGCACGTAACCATTTATGGCATTTACAGAGGTGATATCCCCCACCAGCAAGTAACTATGGTGATTAAAGTCAGTTAATTTCATCAAACCTGGGCCCGCTATACTAATACGGTCGCCCACTTTTGCCTTTTTTGCCCAACTGGTGACAGGACCTTGGTGACGGTTAATCACAAAATCTAACCCTAGCTGGTTAGTGTGTGGGTTAAAAAAACGAATCGTGTACGAACGCATTTTTTGCGCTTCATCGCCCGTCGATGGCAAAAACACTTTAACGTGCGCGCCTTCAAGCCCCTGCGGAAAACCTTGTAAACTGGTTCCGCTAAAGATAATTCGACGTAAATGAGACGACAGCTCAATAATCTCTGCAACCTGTACAGAGCGCAAATTGGGCTTTCTAGGCTTCATAGAGACATCCTCTTCGACTTGAAAAAAAGCTAGTAAGTTGATAAGGTCAACTATAGTTAGCATTGTTGACTAAGTCAACTAATTATCAGGACCAACCAAAAATGAGTCACTTATCCATTTCTGATGCGATTTTTAACATCGCACATTCATACCGTTTAGCCATGCGATCTTCTCTTAAGGCTAATGAAATTGGCTTAAATGCCATGCATGTTAAATGCCTTAGCTTGATTAACAACAGTCACACTTGCACCGCAAACGATATCGTTAACCTTTTAGCCAGAGATAAAGCACAAATTGCTCGGTTAATAAAAGAAATGATGGATAACCAATGGCTAACGAAAACGGCAAACCCAGAAGATAAAAGAAGTCAGATATTATCACTGACTGCAGACGGTAAAAAACTCGCTGTACTGATTGCAAAAACCCAAAACGATGTGAATCAAAAAATGCTGCGAAACCTGCCAGTTGAAGACTTGGCCACATTTACACGCATTGCTGATGCGCTCTTTAATAACCTTAATGACAATGAAGAATAAGCGGCCTTTTAGTTAGTTGCCTTTATCTTAGCCGGTTTTTAGCATGACAAGTCTCTCCTAGCACTAAGGCTTGTAAGCCGAGCGATATCAGTGCTAAATACTTGGCAGTAGCTTTGACGCGAATAGCCACAAATTTGCTATTGAAACGAATCGAATAACAGATTAAAATGCGCCCAAATTTGAGGGAGTAGCCGTTCTGTCACCACGACAGGAGGTTGTGTCAACATAATTGGTCGAAGACCATGGTGCAATCAACGCTTAGCATTAAGCGTCTGGCGAGACTCGAATGACCACACGCATATAGCTAGGGCTGGGCGTGGGTTTTTCGTGTCTTAACACAACCAGCCCTTGCAGTGCGTTATATTATGTTGTCATTATTTTTACCTTTACTTGCACTCGTTGCAGGTCTTATCGCTTTATCTGTCAGTGCCGACCGGTTGATCGCAAGTTCTGCGACTCTGGCTAAGCATTGCAAAGTCTCTATGTCCTTTATCGGTATGACTGTGGTGGCTTTTGGCACCTCAGCTCCAGAACTTCTCGTGTCCTCTATCGCAGCCCTAAATGGTGCTGGCGAACTCGCTATTGGTAATGGTATTGGCTCTAATATCGTTAATATAGGATTAGTGCTTGGCATTTGTGCTTTACTCGTGCCGTTATCCATTAAAGTCCATTTCATTCGTCGGGATTTACCTATCTTAATCGCGGCAATCTTATTTTGCGCCCTGTTAATGTCAGACGGCAATTTAGACTTCCAAGATGGCTTATTACTACTAGTAGCGTTAGCGGCATATTGTGGTTACCTAGCCTTTTTAGTGGGTAAAGGCGAAGCTGACACAGAAGAAGTTGAGTTTTTAGGAATATCTAAAAGCCGCTCTGCTGTGGAAACGCTATTAATGCTAAGTGTGCTGTTAGCCGCCTCACAACTGATGGTTTGGGGCGCTGTAGAACTGGCTAAAGCTGCCGGGATCAGTGAGTTAATCATTGGGCTAACCGTTATTGCCTTTGGTACCAGTTTACCAGAGTTAGCAGCAGCCATTGCTGGAGTGCGCCGCGGTATGCATGACATGGTATTTGCAACTGTGATTGGTTCAAATATTTTCAATATACTTGGGGTGATTGCCTTCCCTGCGCTGTTAGGTGACAAGCAGCCATTACCAGAATTATTGGTCGCCCGTGATTACCCTATGATGCTGTTACTCACCGCTATCGTCGCTGTGGCATTTATGGTTACTTATTTTAAACAAAGAAACATCCCTGCTACTGAAAAAAGTTATACCTTTGGCCGCACTGCGGGGGCGCTGTGTTTAGTGAGCTTTAGTGGCTATATGCTTTATCTCGGCGCTGTGACAATGCAGGCCTAGTTGGCTAGGTAAATATTAACTAGGTAACCATTGGCTAGGTAAACAAAAGACAAATAACAGTGGGGTTCGAGTGCCCCACTGACCTTTACCCTTCGCTTACTTAACCTTCTCATTCCTATTCTGTATTTTCTTGATTACTGCCAAGCGCTATCAGGCTTCCAACTCTCTGCCCACATTGGTAATTGCTCAGCAGGCATTGGCCGTGCAATACCATAACCTTGCGCTAGCATGCAGCCCATAGACAATAGCTGGGTTCCATGTTCGATGGTTTCAACACCTTCAGCAATAACTTGGCGATGAAAAGCCCGCGATAAACTAATCACCCCCATCACAATGGCGCGGTCATCAATATCAATCAGCATGCCTTTGACAAAACTCCGATCAATCTTCAGTAGGTTGGCAGGTAAACGTTTAAGGTAAGTGAGTGATGAAAACCCTGTGCCAAAGTCATCAAGCGCAAAGCTGACGCCAATATTAATGCATTGCTCCATTGTCGCCAGCACTTGCCCCATATCCCCCAGCGCGCTGGTTTCTAGTATCTCAAGCTCCAATGAACTCGGTTTAATCAACGGTCGCTGCGCTAATGCTGCTGAGAGTTTGGCAGTAAAATCTTTTTGTTGTAATTGTAAGGCGTCAATATTAACGCTGACAGCAATATCAAAGCCAGCAAGGGTCCATGAATACATCTGTGAAAGCGCGGTATCAATAACCCAATCTCCCAAAGTGACACTGATGGAATGATTATCAATAAAAGGAAGAAACTCCCCAGGTAATAGCAAGCCTTTCTCTGGGTGCTGCCAACGGATCAACGCCTCACAACCGATCACAGTGCCTAATTTCATATTCACTTTCGGCTGGTAATATAAAACAAACTCATCTTGCTCAATCCCCCGCTGAATATCATCAATCACCTCAAGGGTGCTTTGTAAGGATTTGTCTTTATTGACATCAAACAGGTGATAGCGGTTTTTGCCACTTTGTTTAGCTATATACATGGCCTGGTCGGCATGGCGTATCAGTTGATCTGCACTCACACCATCTTGAGGGTACAAGGTAACGCCAATACTGGCAGACACCTGCAAAATGGCTCCAGCAGCTTTAATCGGACAACTTGCTACCTCTAGCATCCGCTCTAGAACCAACTCACAATCGTGCATGCTCTCTAAATCCACCAGTAAAGCAATAAATTCATCACCACCAATACGGGCCAGAATGTCTCCATCTCGCAGAGTTTCGCTCATTAACTGCGACAAAGTAATTAGCAACTCGTCACCGACATTATGGCCATAGGTGTCATTAACGGCTTTGAATCCATCTAAATCAAGGTAAGCCACGGCTAAAAATTTTCCGCGTCTGATGCTCTGACTCATTGCATGATCCAGTCGTTCCGCCAGCATTACCCGATTGGCTAACCCTGTTAGCGGATCATAATGGGCAATGTGTTCTAGTTGTTGTTGATGGCGCTTCATTGAGGTGATATCTGAAAACAGTGCGACATAGTTTTGGGTTTGCCCCTCGGAATCTGTAACCGCACTAATGGTGATTAGCTCGGCAAATATGTCGCCATTTTTACGCTTATTCCACAGCTCGCCTGACCACTGCTTATGTTGTAATAACGATGCCCACATCCTGTTGAAGAACTCGCTGTTGTGCCTACCTGAGTTTAAAAAACGTGGGTTTCTGCCAATGACTTCTTCTCGCTCATAACCGGTAATCGCGCTAAAAGTGGCGTTAACATCAATAATAACCCCATTAATGTCGGTGATCATGATGCCCTCACGGGCATGAGTAAAAACACTGGCTGCGAGTTTGAGTTGATCTTCAATTTTTTTATTATTACTAATATCAATAACTTCAATAACTCGTGCATTACAGCCTTTATAAGTAATATTTTTTCCCTTAATGCTTAGCGGATATCGTGTTCCGTCCTTGCGAAGGCCTTCAGCTTCAAAACTATTTCTATCATCTTGATGCATTCTTATTTTTACCGCTTCAAGATACTCTTTCGCGATTAATTTCAAACCATCCATACCAATGAGCTCTGAGTAACTGAAACCAGTAATAGTGGATAAACCATTATTACACTCAAGGATACGGCCCTGATCATGGATAACAATACCGCCATAGGTTGCTTCGCTAAGAGCCCTAAAGCGCTCCTCACTTTGCTGTAAAGTCGTTTTAGCCTCTGCCAAACGTCGATTAAACAAGTGCATATAGAGAGTGATACTACTGGCTAAAACCACCAAAAAAAGCGCTATGGATAATACCGGGTAGAGCCAGTTAGGAGTTGATGTAGGGCTATCATTATAAATAAAGCCATCAAGGTGACGAATATCATTGACCACACTGGCCTTAGCAAAGGTATTTGCCATATGTTGCCAGCGATCAGAGTTCATATGCCCAATTTGGATCAAATTAGGCAGAATCAAGTTTTGCATTGCATTAGCTTCATAGAGCAAATGCTCACGGGTTTTATTAACCTGATACTTAGCCATTAATATATCGACTATTTCTTCAGGGTTGTCCATGGCATAGCGCCAACCTTTGAGGGTCGCTCGCCTCATTGCCGCAACACGTTTTGGATAATTATTTAACTCAGCTTCAGTAGTGAAAAAAATATCACTGTAAAAATCAACTCGGTAGCTTACTGGATCAATAATGTCATAGGGGACATTAGCTTGAGCAAGTACATAGGGTTCATTGGTAATATAAGAGTTAAAAGCATCCACCTTGCCCGTGATTAAATCATCAAGCTGAAAGCTGCTGGGGACGATCTCAAGCTGTGACAAGGAAATGCCTTCATTAACTAACATGGTCAAAAAGCCTGCATCTTTATCCTTATTCGCCAGCATCACTCTTCTGCCAATAAGGTCATGGGCAGAGCGTATTCCTGACTCTTTTAACGTCAACAAGATAGATGGTGAATGCTGAAAGATAGCAGCCAAAGCAATAAGTGGTTCACCTAAAAGGCGATGGTATAGCACCTCACTGTTACCTACTGCATATAAAGCATTACCCGATAACACTTCGGCTACCGGTAAGCGTTGCGGATCGCCTTCAAGCAAACGAACCTCAAGACCTTCTTCTTGATAAAAACCCTTTTCTAACGCAGCATAATAGCCGGCGAATTGAAATTGATGATGCCAACGTAACTGCAAATATACGATATCCACTGCTTTTGTTGACGCTAGTGATAACGATTCTGATATTTGGGTTATTTTGAGCTGTGCTGAGGTTTTTACAGAGCGTTCAACTAAAGGCTCAGATTTAGGCTCTGATAAGGGGGCAGATAAAGCAGCAGCGAACGAGCTAGATACGCTTACGATTAACAAAGTCACTAAGACAAATAGCACACACACAACTGCTGCACGACGCATCATCGAAGCATAGATACAATTTCTAAGCGATAATAAACCAAACCACATGCAGTAAACCTTAGCGTTAACAGTCGATAAAGGGTGCTAAATGCTGTACTTAAACCATGAATTTATTGGTACTGAGATTAAGAAATAAACGGCATTGCCATCGCAGGGAGGGGAATATAACTAAAGCTATTAGAATCTAAAAATTGCTCTTCTTCCCTGATATTAAAATCGACTTAAACCGCTAAAACTACTTTTTATCTTTGCAGCCAAAACACTGAATAATAAAAGTATAGAAGATAACAACACCTTCGCCATCAGCCAGGCTAGTTTAATCTAAAAAAGTGTCAAATAACGCCAATTTGTGGCAAGTATGTATTCAAGCTGAGTGTGAATAGCTTGGATATACTGCCAATAAAATATGCAAACCGATAAGATAACCCAGCAAAGAGTTCACCTGACTCTGAACTCTGGAAAAATAGCACTGAGCAGGTGGGCAAGTTAACACATGCCCACACACAGCTTAGCGCTCAACTCAGGCTAGTCTTGCTTCAAAAAATGCCACGGTTCTTGACCAAGCAAGTTCAGCATTTTTCTCATCATAACGGCCGGTAGAGTCATTATGAAAACCATGATTAGCATTGGGATACATGTGCATAACGTAATCGACATTGGCCGCTTTTAAATCCGCTTCATATTCTGGCCATGACGCATTAACCCGTTTATCAAGCTCACCCAATTGGATCATCAGTGGCGCCTTAATATTTGGCCGTAAGGCTTTGGCCGCTGGCGTACCATAAAATGGAACTCCGGCATCAATCAGATCGCTTTCTATCGCGGCTAAATAATTCACCATATAGCCACCAAAACAAAAACCTACTGCCCCCAGTTTACCGTTAGATTGCTGATGTGATTTTAAAAACTTAGCAGCGGCAACAAAATCATATTGAATTTTTTCACGCTCAAGGGTGCGCTGCATGGATCTGCCTTCATCGTCATTGCCAGGATAGCCACCTAGCGGAAACAAGGCATCAGGCGCAAACGCAATAAAGCCTGCTTTAGCCAGCCTGCGGGCCACATCTTTGACGTAAGGGTTTAAACCTCTATTTTCATGAATAACCAATACCACAGGGAATTTACTATCAGGGTTTTCTACAGCTTGGGTGGGTAACACTAAATAGCCTCGACCTTCGCCATGGCCTTGGGGGGACCCAAAGTTCTGATAACTGGCTTTAATGTCACTATCGTTAAATGACACTTGCTCGGCTAAGGCATAATTAGGTAATAGCGCACTGGTTAATACTGTCATGGAATAGCCCAGCGCCACTAAACCGGTTAATTTTTTCATAAAAGTACGACGGTCCATACCGCCATGGGCATATTCATCGTACCAATCAAAAGCTTCTTGTGGAATATTATTATTTTTCATATTTTACCCATATCAAATTAGCGGCGCTGGTGTATTGACTTGATTACTATTAACTCATCGCAGCATTTACCTAAACAAATGAGAATAACAATCAAAACCATTTTGACTAATTAATATGCGGTAAGCTTGCTTAAAAAGCAAACATAAAGCAGTTGATTTATTTACACTAAAACATAAGCAAATAACGGCGCGCCAATCACCATAGCAATACCGGTAAAAATCATGGTTAGGCTGGCCACAACCCCTTCCTCTTGGCCAATTTCAGCCGCCTTGGCCGCGCCCACACCATGGGCAGCGCCGCCTAAAGCTGCACCTTTTGCCAATGGGCTTTTAATTTTGGCTAATTTAAATACAGGGCCGCAAAGTAACATGCCTAGCACCCCAGTAATTAATACTAAGGTTGCAGTTAAATCAGGTGCACCGCCAAATGCGGTAGTTGCCTCAATAGCAAATGGGGTTGATACTGAACGCACCAGTAAACTGTGTGATAGCTCAGGCGGTAAATAAACAAACTGCTCAATCAGCCATGAAGATAATAATCCCACCAGCAAACCAGTAATCACCCCAATGCTAATTGTTAATGGATAACGGCCAATTAACTTACGCTCACGGTATATGGGCAGCGCAAAGGCAATAGTTGCTGGCGCAAGCAAAGCGCTAAGATAATGGTTATAAACAAAATAAGTAGGTAACGGAACTGAAAAAATCACTACCAATACCATTAAACTTGCCGGTGTTGAAATAATCGGTGACAACCACCAGTAATGGTAATGACGGTATAAAAACTTACTTGTAAAATAAGCCACTAAGGTTGCTAGCAGACAGATTAGCGCAGCGGTTTGTGATGTCATCCATGGCGACGTCATTAAGGTCAATGAGCTAAGAAACTGCATATTAAACTCCCACCGTATCTGACGTTGCCAGCGCTGCATCTGCTAACATTTTTGTCGCTCTGTTGCGCCTTGCTCGGTTTCTACGGCGCTCGAATCTAAATACCCTATCAATAACAAAGCCGGTGATCACTAACACTGAAATACTGCCCAGCACTAAGGTGAACATCAAACTACCCCCAAACTCTTCAAACATAGGAGCATAATGGATTGAGGCGATAACGGGAGGAATAAAAAACAGCAATAATTCACCAATTAACCACATTGCGCCAACGGCCACAAACCGCTCAGGTAACCACTTAAATGCCAGCAGGCTGTACAAAAAAATCAGGCCAATCACACTACTTGGTATGGGTAACGCTAACAGCTCAACCAAGTATTGGGCGCTAAAAGCTAACCCACACAAAAAAGCCACTTGTAACAGCAAATGGGAAGTTCGTTTTACAAACAGCAGGGAGGAAGTCATAACACATCAGATTGAATTAGTTTCGATGTGGCTATTTTACCCTTGCAATAAAAATAAAAATAATGAATATTATTTACC
>NZ_MCTY01000065.1:1250-1448 GCF_002873635.1 Shewanella sp. 10N.286.52.B9 | reverse complement strand
GTTGTGACCCCAGCCAACATTGATATCGAAATCGCAGAAGTGAATGATGCACCAGTAGCGGGTTCTACTTCATACCAAATGAACGAAGATGGCAGTATCACGTTAAGCCCTGAGCAGTTACTTGCCAATGCAATTGATATCGAAGGTGAAGTGGCGCTAGATAGTGTCAGCTATTCAGGCACTGATGGTGTGTTAGTG
>NZ_MCTY01000065.1:0-446 GCF_002873635.1 Shewanella sp. 10N.286.52.B9 | reverse complement strand
AATGAAAACTTCAACGGCGATATTAACTTAGATGTGTCTGTTGTGGATGAAGCTGGTGCAATCACTGTTGGTAATGCAGGCATTGAGGTTATCGCAGTCAATGATTTACCGATTGCAGGCCCTGTTTCTTACACTATCGATGAAGACAGTGTGCTGACATTTAATGAAAGCCAAATCTTAGCGAATGCATCAGATATTGAAGGTGATGTCTCATTGGTTGAGATTAGTTATACAGGCCCTGATGGTATTTTCAGTGTTAATGGTGATGGGACTTGTAGCTTTGCCCCTAATGAAAACTTCCATGGCGAAGTGACACTGGATATTGTTATTCAGGACGAAGAGGGCGCAACGGTTACTACACAAATGACAGTGGATGTGTTGCCGATTAACGATGCCCCTGTGTCAGGTAATTTAGCGTATTCGGTTGACGAAGATGGCTCAATTAC
>NZ_MCTY01000064.1:0-11202 GCF_002873635.1 Shewanella sp. 10N.286.52.B9 | reverse complement strand
TGGATGGTTAAGGTCTTGGATGGTTAAGGGCTTGGCGGGTGAGTAGCTAAGCGCTAATTTTGGCCATAAAAAAACCACCATTGAGGTGGTTTGTTTTAAATTAAATTGCTCCCCAGAATACCGACCGTCGGTGCAGCCCTTGAACCGTAGGTTCAAGGCGGGAAAATGTTCATATCCTAAGGTTTCTCGATACGAGCCGAGCATACGCAATGTCAATGAAAGCATTCACCCTGGGTTTGTAAATATCGGCACAGGGACATAACCTACAAGCGAATATCCCAGGGAGCAAAACAGGGTTGAACCAGGTACCGTTAGCCATTACTAGCGGCAGTACATAATTCTAAAATTGTTAACCTTTCTTGGTGGTTCGTTCAAGCAACGAGTTTTCTAACGTTGATTGTAATAACGAGATACGCTCATCCATTTGCGCCATATACTGCTGATTTTTTTGCTGCTCTTCATACAACTCATGACCAATATTTAACGCGGCCATAATGGCTAATTCTTCGCGACTCAAATTGTTGGTACGTGTTTTTAATGTAGAAAGCTGCTGCTCGACACCCTTGGCAATCGCACGCAAAGCATCCTCTTGTCCCTTAGGACAATTAATCGAGTAGGTGCGCCCTAACAGGGAGATATCAATAGCACTATTACTCATGCTTCGCTGAAGATCCTTATTTGTCGAAAAATAAAAATTGTAGCAGGTTAACGACTTACCTCGCGATAACGCCTTAGCATTACGCTTTTACCACAGTTGATAACGGTATCAGTCTATTTGCGGACTATATAGCGCTACTATTAAAAGTGCAAGGTAACTCGCCGCCTTTACGATTATTTGCTTGTTGTCTGAGCATAATTAATCTTAAAGCATAATTATGGCTAAACTCTCTACACGTTCCCTACACGTCAGGCAGGATAACTCGTTAAGCGCCTAGCTCAAGGCTAATACAAGCCGTCATTGCAATAGGCGTTACAATCGTCATTTCTATTTTTACAAATTAATGGCATCGAACAGTTTACCGTTTAAGAATACTCGCTTTGGTGCAAAACGCTTAGTTGATTGCGTTATAGACAAGACAGTTAATATCAGCTTTAGCTTTATAGCGGCGGGGTTAGTGAAGCTTTGGTCAATTTGCTATTATACTTAGCAAATCGCAATGAACAATTTGGTGGCAGTTATTAACTCTGCTAGCATTGCATCTGATTGAATATAACTGGAACAATATCATGGCAACCCCTCCTTCTTTATGTATTGAAAAACTAAAACAAGCGTTAGATTCAGCTGAAATTGGTCAGCATCCTGTTGAGGTGCATGGCGCATTAGTTGGTTTAATTTGTGGTGGGGTAAATCAAGCAAAATTAGCTTGGCAAAAGCCATTACTTGAATTGATGAATGACGGTCAAGCAGTCAGCACTGAACTGCAACAACTTATCAATGAATTATTCCAAGACACAGCGACTCGCTTAAGCGATGCTGAATTTGGTTTTACGCCGTTATTACCAGAAGAAGAAGAGCTACTCAGCTTGCGCTTAGAGTGCTTAGCCCTATGGGTACAAAGCTACTTAACCGCTATTGCGCTTATTCAGCCAAAGCTTAACGGCGCATCAACTGATGTGCGCGAAATTATCCAAGATTTAGGCGCTATTGCTCAAGTGGAATTTGATGTCAGCGATGATGATGAATCAGAAGCTGCATTTATCGAGTTGCACGAGTTTGTCAGAATGGCGGCTATTTTATGTTACTCAGAGTTTGGCCCTGAAATGCCATTAGATGAAGAATCCCCATTAGCGCCGCTGCACTAATTAGAATGTAGCTTTCGCCTTGGGCCGTGTTGGCTCGGGGTGAAAAGTCCTCTGGCATCACAGATACTTGAGCTCAGCCAGAACACGAACCAGAGCTGAACTAGCTACATGGCCAATAGCAATACCATCATAACAATATTCAATTCATATCATAATTAACAAAAACAATAAGAACAGGCTTTATGACTGAGTTAAACGCGAAGACAGATAGCAAACAGGCAAGTGCCCAATTACCACAGCCACCACAACAGCCACCACAACAGGTGGATATCACTATTGTTGGCGGCGCTATGGCTGGTGCCAGTTTAGCGCTGGGTTTAGCAAAATTATCAGAAAAATTATCCGCTAAACATGCAGGTCTTTTAAATCGTCCTTTATCTATCGCCTTAATTGAAGCGCAAAAAACTGATGATAATCACCCAGGGTTTGACTCGCGTTCAATCGCCATTGCCCATGGCTCAGTATTTGAGTTAACTCAGTTAGGGATCTGGCCAAGTATTGAAAGCCTTGGCAGCGATATTGAAAATATTCATATCTCAGATCGCGGTCACTTTGGCATGACCGAGCTTAACGCTGAGCAATTTGGCCTGCCATCAATGGGGCAAGTGGTTGAGCTAGCGAAAGTCGGTAAAGTCTTGTTTGATCAATTTCAACAAGCGGATATTAAATTGCACTGCCCAGCAAGCCTAACTCAGCTTGAAACCGATATGGATGGTCACACGATAACCCTTGATAACGGCCAGCAAATTCGCAGCAAGTTGTTAGTGGCTGCAGATGGTGCTCACTCCAAAGTGCGCCAAGCGTTAAAACAAGATGTGACTCAAGTTGAATTTGAACAAGTGGCGCTGGTGGCCAATGTCCAAACTGATAAACCTCACAATAGTTGGGCCTATGAGCGTTTCACTGACACTGGCCCATTAGCCTTATTACCCATGGCGCCAATAAATGGTAAAACTCGGCTGTCATTAGTGTGGGCGCTAGATGCTGAGCAAGCCCATCAGTTTAAACACTGTGACAAAGTCGACTTTTTAGCCGCGTTGCAACAGGCTTTTGGCAATCGCGCCGGGCGCTTTACTGATGTCGGCTTACGGGTCAGTTATCCATTAACCTTATCTTACATGCCAAGACCGATTTATCATCGCACTGTGTTTATTGGCAATGCGGCGCAAACCTTACACCCGATTGCAGGTCAAGGCTTCAACCTAGGCCTACGTGATGTGGTTGGATTAATTGATGCTGTCGAAACAAGTATTGAAACCAGCATTAAAAGCAGTATTGATACAAGTATTGAAGCTGGCATTGAAAGTTTAGACCTTGGCCACAATTCGCTTATCCATCATTATCTTGCATCAAGACAGCAAGATAGAATGGCCACTATTAATAACGTTGAATTTTTAGTGCGCGGCTTCTCAAATCAGTACTGGCCATTAGTGGCTGGGCGCAGTTTAGGGTTAAGATTATTATCTTGGTGTCCGCCACTTAAAGCGCCTATTGCCCATAAAGCCATGGGCTGGAAAAGCGCTTAAGCTTTTTATACAGTCACTAGCACATAAGGCATTGTGCAAAGCGCTTGATAACCTGAAAAATGAAGGATTAACATGTTTCAAACTCAAACCTATGATGTAGCCATTGTTGGCGGTGGTATGGTTGGCTTGGCAACAGCAATTGGTTTAGCTGAAGCAAATCTAAATGTGGTGGTTATTGATGCTGGCCAAACTGAAGCCGTTACAGGCGAACCTCGCCTGCGGGTTAGCGCCATTAATAAAGCCAGTGAGCGACTACTGACTAACTTAGGTGCTTGGCAATATATCGATAGCGCCCGCGCCACCCCATATTCAAAAATGGCCGTGTGGGACAAAGACGGCTTAGGTAAAATCGCCTTTGATGCCGCCAGTATCAGTGAGCCATCACTGGGCGCGATTATCGAAAACCAAGCAATCAGCTTTGCCTTAGCAAAACGCGCCGCTGAACTCTCGAACATCACCCACCTAGAAGGTCAGCGACTAGAGCGCATCGCCTTTGGTGAGCGTGAATCATGGCTTACCCTAGATAACGGCGACAACTTAAGCGCCGCCCTAGTGATTGCCGCTGACGGGGCCAATTCTTGGGTGCGTAGCCAATGCCAAATCCCATTAACCTTTTGGGATTATGGTCATCACGCCATTGTCGCCACTATTCGCACCAGTGAGCCCCACGATGCAACCGCCCGCCAAGTGTTTTTAGCCGATGGCCCATTAGCTTTATTGCCATTGTATGAAGACAATTTATGCTCAATCGTGTGGTCAGTATCGCCCCAGCAAGCAGAAGAATTATTAGCGCTATCAAGTGATGAGTTTTCAAAAGCCTTAACCGCAGCATCAGATGGTCGTTTAGGCATTTGTGAACTGGTCAGCGAACGCCAATCGCACCCATTACGGATGCGTTATGCCCGTCATTTTGCCCGTCATCGTTTGATTTTAGCCGGTGACGCCGCCCATACAATCCATCCGTTAGCAGGTCAGGGGGTTAACTTAGGCTTTTTAGATGCGGCCAGTATTATCGAAACCGTTAGCGAGTTACATGAAGCGGGTAAAGATCTCGGTGATTACGCCAACCTTCGCGCCCTTGAGCGCTGGCGAAAAGCTGATGCCATTGAAATGATTAGCGCAATGGAAGGGTTTAAAAGACTATTTTCCGGTAGCAATCCAGTTAAAAAAGCCTTTAGAGATCTGGGTTTAAACCTAGTTGATAATGTCGCAGGACTAAAAACAGTGTTCATCAAACAGGCTATAGGCAATAAAGTGAAACTTCCTAAGCTTTGTCGAGATTAAATTTTTTAGCTAATTCGGCCTAAAAATCCTTATATATCAGGGGATGGGCCGAGTTGGCGTAAATAAAGATATTAAAACGCCTATAGTCGCATTAGCTAAACTAATGACAAAGTCTCAGATTAGAAAATTTCCTACTATACAAAATTAACCCTGTGGGTATAATTTTGGCGCATTTATAAAATACCTTCATTAGTTTTACCCTCAGAAGGTTCATAAAAAAGAGATAATAATGGCTAATAAAACTGTACTCTTTAACAAGCACTTAGAATCAAATGGCAAGATGGTAGACTTCCACGGTTGGGACATGCCACTTAACTACGGTTCACAAATCGAAGAACATAACGCTGTGCGTCAAAACGCAGGTATGTTCGATGTATCACACATGACAGTGGTTGATGTGACGGGTACCGATGCTTGTGCATTCCTACGCAAATTATTAGCAAATGATATTGCTAAGCTTAAAGTTGCTGGCAAGGCGCTATACAGCGGCATGTTAGATGACAATGCTGGCGTAATTGACGACCTTATCACTTATTATCTTACCGATACCCATTACCGCGTTGTGGTTAACTCAGCAACTCGGGTAAAAGATTTAGCATGGATGGAAAAACAATCTGCAGGCTTTGAGGTGACGATTACTGAGCGCCCTGAGCTGGCGATGATTGCCGTTCAAGGCCCTAACGCTAAAGCCAAAGCCGCCACTGTATTCAGCGCTGAGCAAAACGCCGCCGTTGAAGGCATGAAGCCATTCTTTGGCGTGCAAGCAGGTTCACTGTTTATTGCTACCACGGGTTACACCGGTGAAGTTGGCTACGAAATTATCGTACCTGAAGCAGAGGCTGAAAACTTATGGCAAGCACTACTCGAAGCAGGCGTACAGCCTTGTGGACTAGGCGCACGTGACACCCTGCGTTTAGAAGCAGGCATGAACCTTTATGGTTTAGATATGGATGAAACCGTTAACCCATTAGCCGCTAACATGGGCTGGACTATCGCATGGGAACCAAGCGAGCGCGACTTTATTGGCCGCGAAGCATTAACGGCTATTAAAGCCGCTGGACCTGACAAATTAGTTGGCCTAGTCATGGAACAAAAAGGCGTACTGCGTCACGGCATGCCAGTATTCTTTACTGATGCAGACGGCGTAGAGCACCAAGGCTCAATTACTAGCGGCACATTCTCGCCAACCTTAGGCTACTCAATTGCCATGGCAAGAGTACCCCAAGGCATTAGCGATACCGCTGAAGTGGAAATGCGTAAAAAGCGCGTAGCTGTTAAAGTAATAGCGCCAAGTTTTGTCAGAAATGGTAAACAGGCATTCTAACCAAAGTGTTATAAATGCTTGTATTGAAGTCACTGAATAATAAAAGTGTTGCTAATGAGGTTGTTAGCCAGCACTTAAATAACACTAACGATTACGCTTTAAATTTATAGATATAGGAATTACGACAATGAGCAACATTCCAGCTGAACTTAAATATGCATCATCTCATGAGTGGATCCGCAAAGAAGAAGACGGCACTTACACTGTCGGTATCACTGAGCATGCACAAGAGCTATTAGGTGACATGGTATTCGTTGAATTACCAGAAGTTGGCGACACAGTGACAGCCGGTGAAGATTGCGCCGTAGCTGAATCAGTAAAAGCTGCATCAGACATCTATGCACCGATTTCAGGTGAAGTAATTGCCGTAAACGAAGCATTAGAAGACTCACCAGAGCTAGTAAACAGCGAAGCATTTGGCGAAGGTTGGTTCTTCCGCGTTCAGCCTTCAGACGAAGCTGAAGTGGCTAACTTGTTAGACGCTGACGGTTACCAAGAAGTGATTGACGAAGAATAATCGTCGACGCTACTAGAAGCTCCCTTGGGAGCTTCTTTTGTTTTACCTTTAAATATTTAAAGGCATTAGCGATCCTTACGTCCCGCGTATAAGTATTGCATTACAACATTTTTTTCCTAGACCAGCTATTGATGCCCTACCGCAAAATACTGGCAGATTTGGAACACGATTTCTCATGACAAAGCAGACCCTAACTCAATTAGAGCAACACGAATTGTTTTTAAGCCGTCATATCGGCCCAAGCCAAACTCAACAGCAAGAAATGTTGAATTTTGTTGGCGCAGAATCGCTCGAAGACTTAACCGCACAAACAGTGCCTGGTTCAATTCGTTTACCGCAAGAATTGACCATTGGTGATTCATGTGGCGAAGCAGAAGGCACCGCTTACATCCGCGGCATAGCTGACAAAAACAAAGTCTTTAAAAGCTATATCGGTATGGGCTACTACGGTACAGAAGTACCCAATGTCATTTTACGAAACGTGTTTGAAAATCCGGGTTGGTATACAGCGTACACCCCGTACCAGCCAGAAATCGCCCAAGGCCGTTTAGAAGCCATTCTTAACTTCCAACAAGTGTCTATGGACTTAACTGGACTTGATCTCGCCTCAGCATCATTACTTGATGAAGCAACCGCCGCCGCTGAAGCAATGGCCATGGCCAAGCGCGTATCAAAAGCCAAAAAAGCCAACATCTTTTTCGTGGCAGACGACGTATTCCCACAAACATTAGACGTAGTGCAAACTCGCGCAGAATGCTTTGGTTTTGAAGTTATCGTTGGCCCAGCAAGCGAAGCCGCAAACTACGAGCTATTCGGCGCATTATTCCAGTACACTAACCGTTTTGGTGAAATCACCGACAACACTGAACTGTTCGCTAAGCTTGCTGAAAAGAAAGCGATTGTGACTGTTGCTGCTGACATCATGTCACTGGTACTGCTTAAGTCACCGGGTTCAATGGGCGCAGATATCGTTTTTGGTAGCGCTCAGCGTTTTGGCGTACCAATGGGCTACGGCGGACCACATGCGGCATTCTTCGTTGCACGTGATGCACACAAACGTTCAATGCCAGGTCGTATTATTGGCGTATCAAAAGATACCCGCGGTAATAAAGCCCTGCGTATGGCCATGCAAACTCGCGAGCAACATATCCGCCGCGAAAAAGCCAACTCAAACATTTGTACAGCGCAAATCTTATTAGCCAATATGGCGTCGTTTTACGCAGTATTCCACGGCGCTGTTGGCCTTAAAAATATCGCCAGCCGTATTAACCGTTTAACAGACATCTTAGCCGTCGGCCTAAAAGCCAAAGGCGTTGAGTTAGTTAACAGTACTTGGTTTGACACCCTTTCATTATCAGGCCTTGATGTTGATGCGGTTAACGCACGTGCATTATCTGCTGAAATGAACCTACGTATCGACCACGACGGTATCGTCGGCATCAGCCTTGACGAAACCACCACCCGTGACGATATCGCTCAGTTAATTGATGTCATCTTAGGTGCTGACCACGGTCTAGATGTAGCAACACTCGATGCTGAAATCATTGGCGGCGCTGCTTTTGGCGAAGGCGAGGGATCAATTCCTGCTCATCTCATCCGTCACGACAAGATATTGTCTCACCCAACATTTAGTAGCTACCAAAGCGAAACTGAAATGATGCGTTACATCAAGCGTCTTGAGAATAAAGATTTAGCCTTAAATCACTCAATGATTTCGCTGGGTTCTTGCACCATGAAGTTAAACGCCGCCGTTGAAATGCTACCAGTAAGCTGGCCTGAATTTGCCAACATGCACCCATTCTGCCCGCTTGAACAAGCCCAAGGTTACACTCAGTTAATTAACGAATTGTCAGATTTTCTCGTTAACATTACGGGCTACGACGAAGTGTGTATTCAGCCAAACTCTGGCGCGCAGGGCGAGTACGCTGGCCTGTTAGCGATTAAGAAATATCACGAGTCACGCAGCGAAGGGCACAGAGACATCTGTTTAATCCCCCAATCTGCCCACGGTACTAACCCCGCTTCTGCCCAGCTTGCTGGCATGAAAGTAGTCGTTACAGCCTGTGATAAAGACGGTAACGTTGATTTAGAAGACTTAAAAGCGAAAGCGGCAGAGCTTGCAGATAACTTATCGTGCATTATGATCACCTACCCATCGACCCACGGTGTGTATGAAGAATCAATCAGCGAAATCTGTGAAATCGTTCATCAACATGGCGGTCAAGTTTACCTTGATGGCGCTAACATGAACGCACAAGTAGGTCTTACATCACCGGGCTTTATCGGCGCTGATGTATCACACCTTAACCTACACAAAACCTTTGCTATTCCACATGGCGGCGGCGGACCAGGAATGGGCCCAATCGGCATTAAAAAGCATTTAGCGCCGTTTGTTGCAGGCCATAAAGTTGTCAAACCAGGCCGCGAAAGCGACCATAATGGCGCAGTATCAGCCGCGCCATACGGCAGTGCTAGCATCCTACCTATTAGCTGGATGTACATTAAGCTGTTAGGCACAAAAGGGGTTAAGCAATCAACCCAAATGGCGCTACTTAACGCTAACTATGTGATGAAGAAGCTGTCGGCCCATTACCCAGTATTATTTACTGGCCGTAATGACCGCGTAGCCCACGAGTGCATTATCGATTTACGTCCACTTAAAGAAGCATCTGGCGTCACTGAGATGGACATTGCTAAGCGTCTAAATGACTACGGCTTCCACGCCCCAACCATGAGCTTCCCTGTAGCAGGTACGTTAATGATTGAGCCAACAGAGTCAGAGTCAAAAGTAGAGCTAGACCGCTTTATCGAAGCGATGATCGCTATTCGTGGCGAGATTGCCAAAGTCGAAGCAGGCCAGTGGCCAAGCGATAACAACCCACTGCACAATGCACCACACACCATGGCTGACATTATGGATCCTGAGTTTGACTCACGTCCATACAGCCGCGAAGTGGCCGTATTCCCAAGCGCAGCGGTTAAAGCGAATAAGTTCTGGCCGACGGTTAATCGTATTGATGATGTTTATGGGGATCGTAATTTAATGTGTTCTTGCGTACCTCTGAGTGAATATGAGTGATGATAATGGCTGCTTAGGCTCGCTACTGCGGCGTTGAATTTCAGCTTTCGTGCTCATTGACACCAGTCAACTCCGCGCGAAAGCTTTCAATTCGCCTTGCATTAGCTTCGCTAGCGACGCCATTATCGAGGTAGCTGACTTCATTGGGGGTTAGTTATTTATCAAAGTAAAAAGCGAACCGATTGGTTCGCTTTTTTGTTTTTGGGTAGAAAAAAGCTTACTTTATTAAGGTTGTTTATTATCCATATTTTAAAAGCTTTTTTCCTTAATGGTAGGCTCATTTAAAATAGTAACAAACTGTGCTTTTTCGATTTTGCGATCGACATAGTAAGCATTTAGTTTTAATTTAACTGGCTTACCTGTTCTAAGGGCTTCAAATAACACGTCTATTTCAGATTTAGCGCCCTCTACGTCAGTTGCAACCCGCAAAGGGATGTACTGGTCAACCCAAATTGGACACTTTTAGTTGAGAATTCTCAAATTCTACAGGTGACAGATCACCATTAGCAGAATGAAGTCGCTCCAAGTTGTAATATTTCATGTAAGCAGCCACATCTTGCTTCATAAACTCCCTTGTTGGTTGAGCAACTTTAAAAACCCAATCGTGTTTCAAACTACCAAAGAAACGTTCAACGACGGCATTATCCCAACATGCACCCACATCCCCCATACTGGCTTGGATACCATAGGTCGATAACAGCTTACCGAATTGCTTGCTGGTATACTGTGAGCCTCGGTCACTGTGAAATACCAGTCCTCTGGCCGGTTGACGCAGGTTGTAGGCTTTCATTAATGCCTTAGATATCAAATCTGTGGTCATTCGTTTGTCTATGTGCCATTCCACAATACGGCGTGAATATAAATCCATCACCACAGCCAAATACATCCAGCCTTCACCCGTCTTTAAATACGTCACGTCACCAGCCCAAATCTGATTAGCTGATACAGGGTTAAAGTTCATGTTTAACAGGTTGTCAGCCACTGCATCTGAGTGTTTTCGCTGTGTAGTCACCTTATAAGCACGCCGCTGGGTTGCTTTGAGTCGAAGTCGGTACATAATTTTACGAACGAGATAGCGACCAACCTGGTAGCCTTCTTTGCGCAATTTCTTCACCATTTCACGATTCCCTAAGCTGCCACGACTTTGCTTAAATAGCTGTCGAACGAGGCGATAAAGCTTCAGTGTTTCAAGGTTTATCACGTTTACAGGGCGCTTATGCCAATCGTAATAGCCTGACTTGCTCACATTCATTACTCGGCTTAACAGTGCTATAGGGAACAGGCTAGAGTGTTGTTTGATGAAGCGAAATTTTACTTCATGTCTCTCGCAAAGAAGGCGCTTGCCTTTTTTAGTATTTCTTTCTCCATTCGTAATTCTTTGTTTTCTCTACGCAATCTTTTTAGTTCATCACGTTCAGACTCTTCTAAGGCAATACCCTGTTGCTGGGCTTGGTGTTTTTCCTTCCAGTTATAAAGCAGACTCGTGCTAACCCCAAGAGACTTTGCTGCTTCAGCAACGCTATAGCCTTGTTCTAGCACCATCAATACGGCTTCATCTTTAAATGCTTGCGGATAACTCTTATGTGATTTTTTTAGACTCATATCGACCTCTTAATTTATTGACCATACTGTCTCAAAATTAAGTGTCCGATGGAATTAGACCAGAACA
>NZ_MCTY01000063.1:0-5687 GCF_002873635.1 Shewanella sp. 10N.286.52.B9 | reverse complement strand
TTATGGGTGCTGGTATGCCATGCCATTTGCTCTGGGTCGTTATGACAGCCTTGGCAAACGGTATTTTGGGTTGGGGCAGACAATTTGCTGTCTTTACCAAAAGCAATCATCGGCTCTTTACCGCCGCGATTATGCTGGCCTTGTGGGCCATGACAGGCTTCGCACTGTAACCCTGCCATCGGTGATTGACTGTTATTACCTTGGCCGTGTGCGCCATCAAATAACGCCATGACGGTTTCATTTTTACGGTGACAGGTTAGGCAGTTGTCAGCGCCTTTAGGGGAGTAGTTTCCTTCAGCGAACTTCTCAACTAACTGTTGTTCTAATTGTGTTGAGCTGAGGTCATCCCATGGGGTGGCATTAGCGCTGGTATGGGGAATTAATATTGAAGAAGCGCCAATTATTAATGCAAGGATCATTTTTTTCATAAATGTCATTCCCTTAAATTATTAAATAAGTCATTAGGTGTTTTATATGGGCGCTATTTTAGGTGAGATATTAACGATTATTCATTTGTTAAATATTGATGGTTTAATTTTGTGGAGTTCAGCAAGAAAGAGATTTAAAGGTGATTTGTAGTGGGTTTTAGTTGGTAATAGTTTTCATTTGTAGTTAAAGCAATTTTTTTGATTTAATACCCACAATCAGGTACTTAACTTATGTCTTAAAAAAAGTTGTTTCTTTATAGTTTGAGCTTTGTGTTGATCTTGCTATCTTCAAGTGTTTATTTAGCAATCAAAGATGTAAGATCTGGTTCACAATTACATTAATTAATAATGTTAAATATAAAAAAGCGCGCAGATTATTAGAAATGAATAATGGCAATATTAAGCTGACCGCGTGTGATTGTGGTTTTACCGATCAGGGCAGATTAACTAAAATCTTTAATCAAACTATGGGCATTTCCCCAAGTGAATTCTTGCTTACTAAATAATACCTTAGCTGCCGATGAGTGACTGGTGAATCCGTTAGTTATTCACCAGTGGAGCCGCATTTGCTACAGTCCTAATCACTTCAACTAGTATCACTTCAACTACTATCGTTTCAACTACTATCGCAGTTAACATTTACCCATATTATATTGCTGTTTACGCTGTTGCTTGCGCTCTGACTCTAAACGCGCCATGGCGGTTAACACTCGTTGGCTGTTGTCTTGTAGGTTTGAGTTGGCGTATTGCGCATCATCACTAATGGTTTGTGCATAATGCACCGCCAGCGACATAATTAACTGCTCGGGTTGTGTCAGCAGCTAGTGAGTAAGCTCTCGATATCATTTATGCTGAATAAAACGGTTGTGACTTACTTATTTCAGTTTTCCAATAATTAATCGTATCCAGCGCGAGTTTTGCAAATTGTGCATAAAAGTGGGTTGTTGATTTTTCGGTAATGTTACTTAATACCGTCAAGCCCCAATCATTGAAATGTAATGTAAGTACTTCATCAATTAATTCTAATTTTATAGCTTGGTCATTATCGCTTTGCATAATAGCGGCAATGGCTGAGAAAAACAGCGCGAAATGATCCGAAGGTTCATATGCAAGAGTGGTAATTTCAATATGGTTTGTGTTACAAAATACTTCCCATCGCTGCGTGCTTTTACCGAAAAGTAGACCTTCTGACTCGCAATTAACCGACCCCCATGGATACACTAATTTTTTACCTGGTCCGATAAACAATCGCTGAAAGTCGGCTTGGATTGTCGCTAATCCATCTTGCTCTACGCTGTGAAGTATTTTGCAGACCGAATCAGATGGATCGCCTGCTAGGGTCGGCCACTCATCAATGACTGCCTGTGTGGTTTGAAGCTTTTCAGTGGTAGCTGGGTGATAAAAAATATCAGCAAGCCAGTTAAATATTGCTGTTGATTGTTCTATTTGTCGTTGAGTGCCTGACATACATTTTCCTAAAAAGAAGGAGAGTCAATTGACTCTCCTTTTAAGATGAGAATTTACACTTCGTCTGGGTTTTGAATTCTGCCATCTAGGCTGCCAGATGGACGAGTCATATCACTTGTACCTATGATTAAGTTAGGCGATGTAATTGTTGCTGACGGTAACGGAGCGATACTCGCTTGTTCACCGTATTTTGCTCTTAGTTCATCTATTGGACCAAAATCTAAGGCTCTTTGAGTACAACCTACAACACACAATGGTTGTTGACCATTTTGGACTCGTTCAAAGCAACCATCACATTTAACCATGACTTTTCGGACTGGATCGAGCTGCGGGGCGTCATAAGGGCATGCTTTGGCGCAGCTATTACAGCCAATACACAAATCCTGTGCAACGTGTACCAAACCATCTTCACGACGTTTATGCATAGCTCCAGTAGGGCAAGCTTTTACACATACAGGCTCGCTGCAGTGATTACAGCTAATAGACATATAGTATGTGAACACATCACAAGACACTGTGCCATTTTCACCTTCAGTAAACTGACCGCCGCCATATTCATACACTCGACGAGGGGTAACACCCAGCTCTGCATCAAACTTATCTTTACAAGCAATGTGACAAGCCTTACAGCCGTTACATTTACGGGTATCGAAGTAGAAGCCGTATTGAGTTAATTCTGACATTTTCTAGCTCCTATGCTTTATAAATTTTGACACGATTAGTGTGCTGAGGGTTTGCTTTAGCGATTGGACTTGGGCGATAAGCTGTTAAGGTATTGACGCAGCCACCAATATCAACCCCATTTTCTGGTTCAAACCATGCACCTTGAGGTATAGATGCGACACCAGGCATTATGCGATCACTCAATCTCGCTTGGATTTTAACTAATCTTCCAGGATATCCATCTCTTGCTGGTGACTCAACAAAGACCCAGTCATTATCCGCAAAGCCGCTAGCATCTTTAGGGTTTAACCAGATAGCATCGTGCACTGCTTCACGCAGCCATTGAACACTATGGAATGATGAGTGGGTCCGGCCTTTAGTATGATGGCCAATTAACTGGAATGGATAGTCATCACGTGTGGTTGGATCTTCAAAGCCTTCCCAAGTGACGATGTAAGCTGGGATTGGTGTGATAAAGTGACCATTAGGGACTTCTGCAAGATCAAATGCAAAGCTTGGTTTTTCCCAGTTTTTATTCATAAAATCGACTTTATTTGAGAACAATTCGATTTTACCCGATGGGGTATTAACTTCTGCGCCAGGCGTATTCACGTAATCATATAAGGCACAATCTTTTACTGTTGATTCGGTGAATTTTTTAACAATGCCTTTTTCCTGAAACTCTTTATAAGTTGCTGGGAATCTTTCATCCATTGGTGCTACTTTTGTTTCGTAGTATGCATCTAGTGTTGCTTGTAAATCAGCTCGACCTTGCCTAAACGCAGCGCCGACACCCATCGCTTCAGCAAGATCGGCACACATTTCGTAGGCACATTTACTTTCAAATAATGGCTCTACCGCTTTAGTTAGTGGGGTAATGACTGACATCGCCCCTGCAGAATATGATTGATTGGCAATATCATCAGTTTCTAACCAAGTAGTATCAGGTAGTAAGTAATCTGCAAATTTTGCTGAAGCAGTCATGTGGTTTTCACTCACCACAATTAATTCACATAAGCTGTCATCTTCTAAGATTTCTGCTGTGCCGAAGCAATCAGAGTGCTGGTTGATTAATGTGTTACTGGCAACATTGATAATCGCTTTGATATTAGCATCAAGCTTACCATCAACAGGGTTCGCATCATCGTGACCCGGCAATTGAACGCCATCTTTAAAGACGGTCATTTCTTTACCGTTACGGATAGCGTCAGGCCAAGTAAATACAGATATTTTTGCTTTTTCGGCACTGCTGGTGCCAGTCAAACTTGCAAGACCTGAAGTATATAAGGCTTTTGCTGAGTTAGACATGTGGCCAGTTGTAGTACCGCGTTTGCCTAGTCCGCCAACAAGCATACATAGTGCAGCTACAGCCCAGCTATTATTTTCACCATTTGCTTGGCGTTGAATACCATAACCCCCCATTAGATAAGGGGCTTTAGCCGCTGCAAGTTGATCGGCAATACTGCGAATATTTGCTGCAGGTATACCACAAATACTTTCAGCCCATTCAGGGGTCTTCGCTTGAGAGTCTAACTCTCCTGTACCTAGGATATAAGCTTCATAGCTACGTTCATAAGGTAGGGCTTCAAGCCCTTTTTCTGGCATGGCTGGCTCATCACGGAAACCATACACTTTTTCTTTTAAAAATGTTTCATCAATTAGATTCATTTCAATCAGGTGGTGAGCAATACCAGCACATAAAGCGGCATCAGTACCTGGGCGACAGGCGTGAAACTCAGTTCCTTTCCCTGCGACGGTATCACTGTATCGGCAATCGATGATGATTGTTTTAATGTTGTTCTTTTCTTTGTAATAGGCGTATTCGTAACCTTCACCAGAGCCACTTTGACGAATTTCTAGCGGGTTATATCCAAAGAATAGGCAGAAATCGCTGTGTTGCAATTCACTGACGGTTGAGCGAGCTCCAGAGCCGTAAACTAATGGAAAGATACGACCAACTTGAGCAGAGCTATAGCTGCCGTAATAACCTAAGTAGCCGCCCATTACACTGAGTAAGTGTTTCCAAGAGTTACCACCATTAATATCGTAGTAAGCACCCGTACCGTACATTGAGTAAACTGAACGTGGCCCATAACTGTCATAGATACCTTTTAATTTCGCGCCGATTTCAGAGGTCGCTTGTTCCCATGAAATACGCTCAAAATTGCCTTCACCACGTTTTCCTACGCGTTTCATTGGGTATTGGATACGATCAGGGTTATAAACACGCTTTCTGTTAGAGCGACCACGGGCACAGGCCCGCATTTGGTGGTTACCAAAGGAGTCGTCACCTTCATCATCACCCTCAATTCTGACAATCTTCCCATCGACAGAAAACACTTTCAACGGACAGTTAGATCCACAGTTACATAAACATGCAGACCATGTCATCTGCTCATCAGCCACAGGTGGTGTTGGGGTGACATTGGCATCATCTGAACTGGTTTTACAACCGGTTACCGTTGCTGCACAGCCAAGTGCAGCACTCGCTTTTAAAAAACTTCTACGTTCCATTGATATATCCTCTCGTAGCATTAACGATGCGTCTTAGCGCAATTGGTAGGTAAACGACAACATCACTTGGTGCGCGTTGTAGTTATGGTTGATATCGCCCAGAGTAATCATCCCCGGAATATCATTGACCCCTACGTTGGCTGCATCGGTATCGAAATAGCGTTCATAGCGGTAAGTTAATTTCAGTGCCATTTGCTCGCTCAAGGCGTAATCGGCGTACATACTGGCACTGTGGTTGTATGAGTAATAATCCCCATACGGATTCATGGTTTCGGCGGTGACATCAGTGTTACTGACAGAGTTACTAAATAAGTAATCCACCCCTAAGGTGAGCTTGTCTTGCATTAAACCGCTATAGCTTGCGCCTGCGCCTAAGTTGATAAATTCATCTTCAATATCAGCCATCCAATCTGCTGCGCCAAAGCTTTGGCTGCCAGCTTGATTGGAGTTAATCCATTGCTGACCGGCAAACACATAACCGTCAATATGCTGATTAAAGGCGATGTTAAGGTTAGCGTCATAACCGTAATCTTCTGATTCAGTCAGGCCGATTTGGGTATCGTCATACTCGTCTTGGGCATAACGGCTGCTGATGTCCAGACTCATCCAGTTGAT
>NZ_MCTY01000062.1:0-993 GCF_002873635.1 Shewanella sp. 10N.286.52.B9 | reverse complement strand
GTGAAGGCAGTTTCGAACCTCAGTTAGTTAAAAAACACCAGTCCAGATTTACCTCTATGGACGATAAAATATTGTGGCTCTACGCTCAAGGCATGAGTACTCGTGATATCGTTCAAGCCTTTGATGAATGGTACGGCGCAGAGATATCACCCACGTTAGTTTCTCGCGTTACCAACGCCGTTCTAGAGCAAGTTATTGAATGGCAAAGTCGACCTTTAGATGCCATTTACCCAATCGTTTACCTTGATTGTATCGTCGTAAAAATCCGTCAGGATAAGCGCGTTATTAACAAATCTATTTTCTTAGCGTTAGGCATTAACCTTGAAGGTCACAAAGAGCTAATGGGGCTTTGGATAGCTGAAAATGAAGGGGCTAAATTTTGGTTAGGTGTCCTCACTGAACTACAGCAACGAGGCGTTGAGGATATTCTCATCGCTTGTGTTGATGGCTTAAAAGGCTTCCCTGATGCTATCAATACCGTTTATCCAGATACTCATGTACAGCTCTGTATCGTACATATGGTCAGAAATTCATTAAAGTACGTATCGTGGAAAGACTACAAGGCAGTCACTGCGGACCTTAAAAGCATCTACCAATCAACAACGGAGGAGGAAGCTTTACTTGAATTAGACCGTTTCAGCGATACCTGGGATGAGCAATACCCCCAAATCAGCAAGTCATGGCATAATCATTGGCACAACTTAAATACGTTTTTCAATTATCCTCAGGATATTCGTAAGGCCATTTACACAACCAATGCTATAGAGTCGTTAAATAGCGTGATTAGACGAGCGTTGAAAAAACGTAAGGTATTTCCTAATGATGACTCGGCCAAGAAAATGATTTACCTTGCGATAAAAGAAGCCAGTAAAAAATGGACCATGCCCATCCGAAACTGGCGTACTGCGATGAGCCGATTTATTATTGAGTTCGAAGACAGAATTGTGAAGCATATTAACTAAATTGCAGTTACACAGAATCTGTTACACCCTC
>NZ_MCTY01000061.1:0-11904 GCF_002873635.1 Shewanella sp. 10N.286.52.B9 | reverse complement strand
CTCAAAGGCCATGACATTCGTACCATCCAAGAGTTATTGGGACACAGTGATGTCAAAACAACCGAGATATATACCCATGTGGTTGGTGGCCATCATACTGGGGTCATAAGTCCTCTTGATAGTCTTTAAGGCACACAACAAGACAAGCTACTAAAGCCATATCTTTTGCTTTCTGTGTTAGTAAATATAAGGCAAACACAGAAACACAAAATTAGAATGAGTCATTGTTCTAAATGATAATGGGGCATAAATGAGCTAAGCCCCCTAACCCAATTCTGGACAAAACGCGTTAGAGAATAAGCTCTGATAGTGGCTATTAGCATTAGGGGAAGTTGTGCTATCGGATGTGCGATAACACCCCGTTCATCGGAAGCAGTTTGGTTGGCTGAAATGAGCTAGGAACGCGCAATTGACAACCAAACGATTGCGAGCAGCCTATCCTTATTAGTTATAGTTCAAGCAATTTGTCTGCCTTGCTCAACACATCAGCTAATGAACTATGCCACTACAAAGTTTGAACTCTGCACTAAAAAGTCTTCTTGTACGTTTTTTCATAGTGTCACCTGTTAACTTATGAGGTGATGATATCACCTCTAACTAGGTGGCCAAATTAACTATGCCACTACATTGTGCCATTGCATAAGCACGTCTTTATTTGACCAGTGTTTTGCTTTATCGGCATTCACTTTAACGACTAAATGCAAATGATTACTCATCACGGAGTAAGCACAGATATCTATGGCAAAGATGGTGGCAAACTCAATAATTCGAGAGTCAACCCACTCACGCCTATGCTCAAAATTTTCACCGGTTGAATGATCAATACCACACAGAAAAGCCTTACGTACTTATCGTGAACAGCAGTGATAATAAGGTGTGTAATCTAGGCTAACTATTGCCTGTCTTGGTCTGGCCATCTTCAAATACCATTTAGGAAGGGTAAATAAAACGTAGTTTATTAGTTTGATATTTAGTCAAAAATCATGAGTGTCCATGTTATTTTTAGCGGTCTTAATCATGCACATCATTGGTGCTTTTATAGTTTTTTAAGTTCCTTTAATAACCCTCCTTCAAGTAACATTAAATCAGTTACAAAAAAGTCTTGAAAGGGTTCATCATACTTTCTGCTATGTCTACTGAAATTAGTAAACCTAAACCCCTTTTGTCCTTGTGCACCAACATTCATTTCACGGTATATAGCTAATCTTTCTCCAGCAACTTCTTCTTTGTATGTGTACAGTCCTGATGGAAGTCCTCCTTGCGCAGCACTTTTCCAGAACTTATTTTCAATAGAGTCAATTAACCATGAGATATTTTTTTTCAATAACTCAAATTGCTCAACATAATAGTTAGGTATATCTGGGCTTCCGAATTTAGGTGGGCTCAACTTAATAAAAAATGAAGTTTTTTCATCATTAATTAAAAAAAAAGTTTTACCCTCATAACCAAGCGCATCAAACTTACACTGTATTTCATAATTTAAATCTAGATTATATGGGTCTAATAATTTCATTATTCCTTCCTTTTTAAATAGGTAAAGCTGGTATTATTTCAACAGCTCCACCTAACTCATTTATTTTTAATGGATCTCGTTCAAAAGTAAAGGTTTCAACTACTCCATAGTCACCACTTATTTTCTCCCCCCATTTTGACGTTTTATCTACTTCAGTAAGACCATTACCACTATATAGATCATTTGCCCCAAACTGGTTCATCACCCTATATCGTGCTAGTAAAACCTTTGCATCTTTATTTTTATTAGCTTTTTGAAAATCTTTATAGTCTTCTTCAATAAAAACATTTCCACCAAAATCTTTATAGCTATCAAGATTACTTTTAAATTGTGAACTAAGCTCTGGTGTCATTATTTTTGCCATAACATCTGGCTCATCAATTCCCCTTTCTATAAAATCAGGCGCGAGCTCACGCTTTCCGAACTCGATCATATTTTCATATGTAGGAATAAATGTCTCTCGCTCTGTCGCTTCTGGCATTTCAGCCATATCTATAATAGCTAAGGAAAATTCTTGCTCTGGCTTATAGTCATTAATACCAAAAAGTGCTGCTATTAAATGAGGGTCGCTATCAGCCATTTCCATTTGTTCAAATGTAGTTGACCAATATGGTGCTCGCTTAGAGTCAGGTCTAGGAAATCCCAATGTTTCTCCTGCAGAGTCATCAGCGCTACCAAAAATTAATCGAACATAAAATCGATTGCTAATTTCTTTTTTAATAGCCATTTTATGAAGTTGTTCTTGAGTAAACCTTGGCTGATAACCATTTTTCATTAATTTACTTCGTGCTTCAACTAGACGTTTTTTTGCTTCTTTAATACTAGATGGCTCTTTATATTCGCTATCTTTTTGCTCTTGATGCTTATTTGCATCAAGCAATTCATCACCCGTTCCCGCCTCAATATGCTCAACCATTTCATCTGCTGTGTATGGTGAATCTACTAATTGAGAAATTGCTATCAATTTAACTTCAAGCTCTGGCGAAATGTTAGGGTTATTATTAATGGCCTTTGCAACTTTTGCTTGGCCTTCTTTACACAATAACCCAAACGGGTCCACCCAGTTCACTGGATTAGGCGCATATTGGTAATGGTTAATACCGCCCACTAAACCAATGGGGTCTTGATGAATAAATCTTGCCTGCTCTGGGCTGTAGTATCTAAAACGGTTGTAATGCAGGCCTGATTCATCATCAAAGTACTGGCCTTGAAAGCGCAGTGGGTTATCAATGTGATTAGCCACGTCAGCACTATTTTCAATAGGTGTTGAGACTGCATGACCAAATACATCTAACTGATTGCGCCATACGGTTTGTGCGTTGGCATCTGTTAAGCAAATCGGTGTACCGAGTTGGTCTAAATGGTAGTGATAAATTTGGCCATGTTTGACTAACGCTACCGGTAAAAAAGTCTCTGGCAGATAGATGTACCAGGTGTATTCACCTAGGCTGCATTCACCTATTAGTTGGTTATTATCCCAAATAAAATCGGTGCGGCCTTGTTCGGTGATTTTGGCGCTGCGTCGACCTAGTGCATCGTATTCATATTGGGCCAACTGGCCATTAACATTAATATGCACTAATTGGTTTAAGCCATTAAAGCTGCGCTGCTGTTTATCACCTTTAGCTAATTGGTTAATTTGATTGCCGCTAGCATCGTAACGGTAATCTATACCCGCCATGCTTAACAGACGATCATTTTTAACAATAACCTCATCAAATGGTGTATTTACAGTTAGCTCTGCTGGGCTATTTTCAGTCGATTTTTTATCAGTGCGATTGTTATCAGTTGCATTGTTAACAGCTACGTTATTAACAGCATGAGTCCCGATAGCCGTTTGCGGATTACCGAAAGCATCCCACTGATATTGGTGAGTGCCAGAACCTGACTTAATCCCTGCAAGCGGTCTGACAATTTGTTCTCTGTCATCAAAGACACTGTTATCAAAGACACTGTTATCAACGGCGCTAATATCATGCTCAGCGCTATCATGCACTGCTGTGAATGATTCTCCCTTACAAGCCGTGACATCTTTAACCAGCTGGCTGATACGGTTATAGGTAAATTGCTTAACCTTTGGCTGCTGGGCTGCTAACTCAGTTGATAATTGATTTAGCTGGTCTTGTTTATCGTATTGGTATTGACGGTATTCAAACGTGGCGGCGTCACATTGATTGGACCATGTTTGCGCGCTTAATCGTGAGAATGCATCAAACTCTTGGACTAACTCGAGCTGATTTGATTGTTGGCTTTTATGTAAAAGCCCCGAGGGTAGATATTGATAACTAACAAGTGTATTTAATGTTTGTTTATCAGACCTTGCTACTGCTGCATCTACAGTTGTTTGCAAACTAATATCTGTTAGTTGGCCATTGGTATTGTATTGATAGCCAATATTACTGCCATCGGGCAACACAAGATGCCTGCGCTGACCTTTATCATTATATTGATACTCAAGCTGCCAGCTGCCCTGAGTTGATGTGGCTAAACGGCCTTGAACATCATATTTCTGCTCAACTGTGCGATGCTGATTGTGAGCGCGGGTGATTTGGCCTAACTTGTCATATTGATAAAAGTTTTGGGTATTTAATAGTGGTGATAGTGCATTCGCTTCTATTTTGACATGACTGCTTTGCTTAACAATGCGCCCCATGGCATCACGGCTTAGCTCAATAAAGCGAGTATCACTGTCATTCACGGCAATCAGTTTATCATTAGCATCGTATTGATATTGCTGCTCGCGCCCATCAAAACCGACTAACTTTTTAGGTTGTTCAGTTGGCGTATAATCAATGGAATATTCAGCACCATCACTGCGGGCGATGCGTTTAAGGTTACGCTCTTTGTCATAATGAAACTTAAGCCAGCTGCCATCTGCAAAGGTTTGTTCGCTAGGCTGTGATAGCCCCTGATAGCTGAGCATGGTGTGATTTAACGATGATTCATTTGATTTATTATCTAGCACATCTGTATTGGTGCTCGCAATCTCATCAGCGTTTGTATCAAGTTGGCTGACATCTTGTGAGTGACAAGTCAGCCTCCCCGCATCATCAAACTGAAAGTATTTATTAACCGACTCTTCAGGCGCTGATTGAGGATAAGACTTTTGCTGAACAACTTGGCCTTTGTCATCTCGAATAAATTCGGTGACTAGCCCTTGTGGATCGATAACTGCATTGACTCGACCCAAACGGTCGTGGCTATATCGAGTGAGTGACTCCCCTACTTGCGTTGCGAGTAATTCGCCATCACGATCCCATAAATATTTATGCGTCACACCATCAAACTCAATTTTTTGCGTGACTTGACCAAAATCATTGTATTGATACTGGCGCTGACGACCATCAAAATTAATTTCAGACAAAATCCGACCTGTTGCATCGAATTGCTTTGATAACTTTCGACCCATAGGATCTTGAGTGAGAATACGTTGCCCTAAACGGTTGTATTCAAAACTTGTGACGCCCCCATCAGGTTGAACTATCGAGTCAATTTGACCTAAAGAGTTATACAGGTATTGGGTTTGATTATGATTAGCATCAATCGTGGCAACTTTACGACCTGCTGTATCATATTGATGTCGAGTAATATGTCCATTGGCATTATTATACTCAGTTAATAAACCTTGAGCATTATGAACAAACTTTTCTTTGCTTCCCAAAGAATCAACACAGCTGCTGCGCATTCCGTTTGCTTGTTGCTCATAGGCAAAGTGGTAATGATAGGTGTCATTGTCACCCCATTGCTCGATACATTTAGCACTGGCATTATGGCTATCCCATGCAAAGTGATGACTAAAACCCGATGCCCGAGTTCTGCGTTTTAGCAGATAAGTCGATGATTTGGGCCCTAGGGGATGTTTGTGTGGCTCAGCTTGTGTTTTAGGTTTAGCTGCGTCGACATAACTGTACCTTTCTACAAGGCCATTGATATCTGTTGCCGCTATTAACGCTTCAGCATCATCATATTGATAACTGGCTAATAATGATGGATGAACTTCTCGATTACCTTTATCATTCAGCACATATGATGACACCCGTAACAGATTATTTTGGGCGTTGTAATGTAATAACACCCCACGTTTAGGCCCTGTAGTAATCTGAGCTAAGCGGCCTTTTTTGTCATAGTACAGTTCAAAATATTGACCTTGATGGTTACTGATGGTTTCAAGTAACCATACCGTTTTGCCTTCGATTTCATAAAGCTTGAACGCCCAATGGCTCTCGTCAGGTTTAATCAGTACCTGTCGACCATCCGCTTGATGGACTAACGACCAACCTGTCGAAGTTTGAATGCTTGTTTGACCACGTTTAACGCAGTCAAACACATGTACCCGCCCTTCTTCATCTGTTAATTCATACCATTGCTTTGCTGGTTTTTTAGGGCCAATTTTAGGCGCTTCTTTATATTGATGAGTTAATTGGACACTGAAATTATGTCGCCAACCGAAGCCTAGTCCGATATTGGAATCGATTTTACTAGAGCGATATAAACGTCGCCACGTTAGGGGTAATAGGCCACTGATTTCGAAATCAACCAGCGGTAATATCTCTTCGCCACTTAACATGGAAACAGGATCGCTACGGCACTCTTGCTTATCAATAGCCACTTCTGTTGAGGTATTATTGGTTACAGAACCGGCTGACGCTGCTGAGCTAGCTTTCTTGCCGTTATTCGATTTTGGCGTTTTTTTAGCACTTGAACTTACGCCTGGCGTGGCTGTTTCTGTCGAGTATTGAATTTGCGGTTTAGGCACCTCAACATACACTCTGAGCAATGAACGCTCGATTGCTTCTGTCAGGTTTTTTACAATATTACGTGGCTGTAGCGTGGCAGATAATCCTGCTTGTAAAACTAAATCACGACCATAAATCAACGCGTTACGATCTCGAACTAAATGAGGTGATATCTCATTGATAACGTCTGTTAACTGATTTGCTTTATCAAAGGTTAATAGTTGGAAACCCGCTGGCGTAGACGCGCTTGTTAGCGCTACTACAATATGCCGATTTTGGCCATTAAAGCGAAAGTTACTCATTGTCATGCTTGTTTATGCCTCTATCCATGAGTATGTTGCTAATCCTAAATGCAGCGTTTGAGACACTTCAAGCTGTAAACTTTTCCCTGTTACAGTCTGTTGTTCATAGCGGTTAAAAAGATGCACAAAATTATATAAACCAGAGACACAACCAATGTCTCCTGTGAAATTTGTTGTCTGTGAAATGTCACTATCTGAATCAATTCTACCTGCAAGCTGTTCATATGCATTTAGCCAATTATCGGTCACTGTTTGATTAGCACCGGGTAAATACAATTGATTAAAAAGCTCTGGCTCGCACGCTTTATTTGCCTGCTGAAAAAGGCTTTGAATAGTTTGAGTTTGCTGCACTAAACTGCAGTTATTTTGACTTAATAGGTCAATGCTTAAACCAGTGGTATTAACCCTTAAGTTTGCCACCATTGCGGCTTCTGCTGGACGACTGCCAGATCCTTGTTCCTCGGTAATCAGATTTTCTGTCGCTAACAACTCTGCTAAGTCAAAAAATAAGCTATCAACAGAAATTAACACCACACTTTGTGAATCAAATGACATCGCTTCTAGTGCCTTAAAGGCAAACATTAACGAAGCGCTTCCATTAGGAAAAATCCGAGTGAGTGGATGTTCAAAACAATGTGGTAAATGTTGGTGAAGCACACTCACCCAGTGTTGTAATTCATTGGCAGAAAGGTTTGGCAGCAACCAAAAAACAGGCTTGCCCTGGTATGTTTTCCATACAGTGTCATTTTGTAAGTTTAACTTAAATAGCAAGTCTACTAAGCGATCAATTTTGCGTTCAGTAGATAAATTCGCCGCCATGACTGCGACAACATTTTGTGAGTTCTGCTGATATGAGAATTCTAACGGCTCACTAAAAGGTAAGTTAATCAATCGTTCAGTGTCGGTATTATCACCAATACTAAGACGGGTATGTTGGACATCTATAATCATGATGCCAACTTGCTATCTGCTGTGCTGGCAATTGCATTTGAAATAGTGCCGTGCAAACGATACTGGTGAAGTTGCGCTATTTTTTGATGAACCGGACTTGTTTGTGTCAGCAAGAATTCGATAGAACTCTCATTCACTTCAACGCCATTTAGCATTCGGCTGATAGTGTTATTTTGATTATAGTTAAGTGCGATAGCTGGCCAACGGTCAAGCAACTTCGCACTGTAAAACTGTAAATATTCACCACGTTTACCCAAATCGCTTTCAGATTGCCACTGAAGAGAAATTGCTTGTTCAAGCAAGGGACCTAAAATGATTTTGAGTGCATTAAACGCTGCCATTGTTTGCGAGGGTTGTTGCATCGCTTTCGCTAAAAAAGGCACAAACTTAATAAAACCAGAATACCCCATAACCTCAATCACTTTAGCCCTTAATGTATCGTCTTGGCTCATAACATTGAGTATCAAAGTGAGTTGTTCTTCATCTAAGGAGGCGATATAAAAATCAAATAAAATACTGTCTACCATTTCTAATTCAATAACATTTTCGTAGATCTTTAATGGCGCTTTTTTAACTTCCATCAGCAACTCAACATACAGTGTTGTCACTGGCGTTACTGGTGTCATTGACGTAGTTAGTCGTTCACTTGCTTGTTTGCGGTTAAGTCTTTGCCCTTGAAAAATACAAAGCAATAAGTATTGATGAATTTGTGCGGCTGTTTTCCCATCGCTACTCAATACCAATGGATGAATTAAATACTGGCTAGCAAGAAGTGCAAGATTGGGAAAGCTCTGTGCAGAATTGATTACGCTGCTATCAAATAGTCGTTGAAATAATAAACATTGCTGCTGTGAATTTTGCTGACAATGTAATCTTAAAAATAACTGAATGATGACCAACTGGTTTTGAACGTCATAATCCTCTTCAGATTCAAGTGCGCTTACGAGTTCAGTGACATTTTTAGCTTTAAGTAACAGGCTTTGGCTATCATTCTGACAAACATTCTGACTATCACTTTGGCTAAGAGCAGCACCTTCATTTAACGCTTTATAACTGATAAATAATGCTTGAGTATTATCTATAAGATTTTTAGGCGCACACTCAAAAGACGACATTATCACTTGTCGCTGCGCTAATAAAAAATCAAATCGCTCATGCAAACTCATCAATACATTCCTTGTCGTTTAACCAATCAGCACGGTAGGGTTACCTACAATGATCTTCCCACCATGCGCAGTGCCATCGCCTAAGCGAGCCGCTGGTTTTCCATTGATGAGTACTGAACTTGAGCCGGCATTGATAGTGTCAGGTGGCCCAACACAAATAAGCTTGTCACCTTTGCGCGCTGCAGGCATAGAACCTATTAACACATTGCCTGAACCCATGATAATTGGCCCGCCAACATGTGGTACTGGGCCTGGATTGGTCTTCGGGCAAACATGCATACAAGATAACGTCGCAGCTGGCATTCCCATCAAATATTCCTTTTTTTGTTAGCGCAAATAGCATTGGGTATATAAACATTTAAAACTGGCAGTTCAGATATTCAGGGTTAATCTGAATCGATTAGAATTACCAATAATTGCTTTCTTTCGATTGCATTGGATATTGCCGTAATCATCTCTGCTTCTGTTATCTGACTACTGCTAAATTCCTCAGCGTTTAAGTATTGATAAATACGCTGCAGAATATCAGTTTGATTATTCCAAGTATGACGACTTATCAAGAATTGCTCACCAAAAAGGCTGGATGCTGACAATGCTATTTCTGGCTGATTTAGCAGCGGGTCCATTGGCTTATCAATAGGTTTACAAATCAAATAACGATAGCCAAATCGACAAACAATTTCGTGCCCTCGGCAAAATGCGCCTAATTGACCTACGCCAGCATATGATGTCGAGGTCATAACTAATTTAGCTTAATTTGAGCGGCTTTGAGGGCAATACTCGCCCCATTAACTTTAACGTCTGTGCCTTTGATTTTAATATTGGTGCCTTCTATTGAAATCGAACCGTCACTGCTCATTTTGATACTGGCGCCACCCGTTTTAATCACAATTTCATTACCCGCTTCAATATTAAGCACTTTGCCAACTTTAACGGTCTCGTTATTGCCAATATCCTGCTTTCTATCATTGCCAATTTCTAGCTTGCTATCGTTGCCTACTTTTTCATTATCGTTATTGACGACTTCGGTAAACCTGTCATTGCCAACTTTATCTTTTTGGTCATTTTTAACATTTAAATGATGATCTTTTTCGGCCTGAAAAAATAGCAACTCCTTGCCTTTTTCATCATCAAAACGCAACTCATTGAAGTTGTCAGCGCCGCCTTCTTTTGTGCTATGTGACTTAATTCCCGATTGCGTTTTTTTAGCAGGTAAAGCATATGGAGGCATCAAATCAGCATTGTAGACAGCACCACTGATAATAGGCTGGTCTGGGTCGCCATTAATGAATTCAACCAACACTTCTTGGCCAACTCGTGGAAAGAAAAAGGCTCCCCACTTATTGCCAGCCCAGCTTTGTGCGACACGGATCCAACATGAACTTTTTGAATTAAACTCGCCTTCTCTATCCCAATGAAATTGCACCTTAACTCGGCCAAACTTATCAATATGCTGTTCATCACCAGGTTCACCGGTCACAACAGCGGTTTGAACGCCGTTGATTAACGGCTTTTGCATCAATAGAGAACTACGGTAAGGTGTTGAATTGGGAACACATTCAAAATCATTGTGATAGACAGCATGACTACCTGATTGACTCGCACCCGATTGATTAGGCTGTGTCGCTGATGTTCTTAAAGCACTCACAAGAAAAGTCTTACCTTTAAAACTGCTATTCTCATGATCTTTAAAGGTAAAAAACTTACCCACTGTAAAGCTGCGGCAATCGCTTTGACCACTGCATTTATTCATATCTTTTTGAAAAGCTTCTAAATGATTATCTGCTAATGGTTGGGAGCGACTATTTAGCTCAGACTCGCCAAGATAATCAAATACTTCTAGATTTTTTTGCTCCGGCAAATCGTTTTTAGCATTGCTGCCAGATGGGAATTTTTTAGGTTGAGTATAATCATATCCCTTTTGAGCAAATCCGCCGCTTACCATGCTCATACCACCTTGCCAGTGAGAAACATGTGACTCGGCTAGATGGCCTGAAAAACAACGAACCTGTGCTTCATCGCAGGCGTTATAAGCAGTGATGTCATCAGCAAGGACTAACTTATGATCGCCTATACTGTGGTCGAAAAAGTAAAAAATACCCTCTTGCTGTAATAAACGTGTCACAAAATCAAGATCTGACTCAAGGTATTGAACACAATATTCGTAATTGGGATAAGTACGGGTTGTCTTATTTTGAAAACTGACGGCATGTTGACCAAATATGTCAGTAAGAATATCGATAACAGACTGATTTTGAAAAATTCGGCAGTTAGTTCGTTGCTTCATTAACGCAGCTCGAGGAACGATAACCGCTTGATAATCAATATAGTCTTGTGCCACATCTGCAGCAGCGGTTCGCATTCCAGCAGATTCAATATGGCTTATTACGCCATGGAAATATCTAGCTGCACCATCGCTTTCGGCATTTCTCAATGAGATACAAACATTTTTGCCGACTAAGTCCTCAAGCTTGATTTGAGTACCAATAGTAAACATTGAAACACTAATTGAGAACAGCTGGGAAATCGCTTCAGAGGCAGTAAAATGTGTTAGGTAGAGCGTATCTTTACCTAAAGGAGTCGTAATACTAATGATATTGTTTTTTTGCGTAGCCTTTAGCATTCCTTGCCTCAGTCTTTATAGGTAAAGAACTTGGAGGAATTTCTCCTCCAAGATACAAGATCACAAATGGATTACATTTGTTGACCTTTAACACCGCTGTAGCCATAACGTAGCGCTGCAGTGATGTTGTTTTTGTCATCTGTAGGTGTAACTGCCATCATCATCTCTGTGTAGCTGATAGTGATAGTTTCAACAGGGCGGTCACCTTGAATTGACACGCTGTAGCTTGAAATCATTGCATCAGTTAATTCGATCTGCATGATTTCTTCGATTTTGTCACCTTGTTTGGTGATATGGAAAACAGCTTTTTTACCTTTACCGATTGTTGCTTCTTTAAAGATATCTGTTGAAGCATTATCTTGAAGTTTAGTGATTGTAACGTCACCTAAACGAGTTGAACTTGCTTCACGATCTTTAGCAGTACCAGTGAAAGAAGAAATCTCACGGCTTACATTCCAATCTACAGATAAGACAGTGATCATGTCTTTGAATTCTGCAGCAGTCGTTTCGCCTTTAATACCTTCGTAATCTAAATATGTATTCGCTTGCATTATTAATGCTCCTTTTGCGTAAATATCATCCATTAGTGGATAGGTTTATATAAGTTTAAATA
>NZ_MCTY01000060.1:0-23152 GCF_002873635.1 Shewanella sp. 10N.286.52.B9 | reverse complement strand
GTACATTGCAATATACTGATATAATAATAAAAATTTATAGTGCAACCAGTACTCCTGTTTGTCCGAGTAAACTTAAAAACGGTTATAAAGCATAAATGAAATTATTAAAGCCTCTTTTTGACAATAATCGCCGCTGGGCTGAACGCATTAGTAAGGAAGATCCTGAATTTTTTGCCCAGCTTGCCCAACAGCAAAATCCTGAATATTTATGGATCGGTTGCTCTGATAGCCGCGTACCTTCAAATCAAATTATCGACTTGATGCCTGGCGAAGTATTTGTGCACCGTAATATTGCTAATATGGTGATCCATACCGACCTTAATTGCTTATCTGTCATTCAATACGCTGTGGAAGTGCTCAAAGTAAAACATATTATGGTTGTGGGGCATTATGGCTGTGGCGGTGTAAAAGCGGCTATGAGCAAAGAGCGTTTAGGCTTGATTGATAACTGGTTAGGTCATATTCGTGATATTTACCGCATACACAACAAAAACCTAGAACAACTTAGCCCACAACAACGTTTTGACCGCTTGTGCGAGCTAAACGTTATGGAACAAGTTGCCAATGTCACCAGCACAACGATTGTTCAAGATGCATGGGACAGAGGCCAAGAAATTGCCATTCACGGCTGGATATATGGCATTAATAACGGACTACTTACAGATTTAGATGTCACGGTAAATAGTGAGCATGCCAATAATGCGCTGTAAAAATGTTGATATGGCCAACGAACCATCTCTGCAGATCAGATAATCTTTACAGAGATTAAACTAAATAGGTAACAACCAAATGCTGACTAAGCTAATTGGTTGTATATAATAAAGCATAAGTTACATTCGGGCTCAGTAGCCCCTTTGTTTAGCGTTTCAGATAAGTAGGATATTGATGAAAGTTACTCTTTTAATCCCAGCAAGATATGGCTCAAGTCGTTTTCCAGGTAAACCACTGGCACACATTAACGGCAAACCAATGATACAGCATGTGTGTGAACGTGCGGCACTCGCTAAAGGGTTAGATAATATCTACGTTGCTACTGATGATGTTCGCATAAAAGACACGGTTGAGTCTTTTGGTGGTCAAGTAGTCATGACCAGCTCTGATGCGGCTTCTGGTACTGATCGCATCAATGAGGCCATTGATATACTTGGATTGGACGACAGTGATTTAGTGATTAATGTACAAGGGGATCAACCGTTAATTGACCCTATTTCAATTGAACAAATGATCAGCTTATTTGAACGCCACCCAGGCGAATTCGAAATGGCGACATTAGGTTATAAAATTGATAAAGACAAAGATATTGATGACCCTATGCAAGTAAAAGTGGTTTTTGATAACGAGTTTAATGCCCTGTACTTTTCACGTTCTCGTATTCCTTTTTGCCGTGATAATGACAGTGAGGATTACGCGGTATACAAGCATATCGGCATTTATGCTTACACCAGTAAATTTGTTAAAGCGTTTGCTAAATTGCCCCTCGGTCGCTTAGAGAACCTTGAAAAACTTGAACAGTTACGAGCCCTTGAATATGGCCATAAGATAAAAATCGCCATCAGCGCTTTCAACTCACCAGAAGTTGATACCCCTGAAGATATCCGTAAATGTGAACAACGCTTAGCTGTTGATTAATCAGCAACTTAATGATCAAAACACCAGTTAAGGATTATCATGAACGATTTAGAAGTTTGGCTTATTATCATTTTAGTCGTCGGTATTATTGCCAGTAATTTAGCGGTATTAAAATATAGCGCTAAGTTTAAAATGCCGCAGTTTGGTGAGCCAAAAACTAAAACTGATAAAGCTGCAGAGGACGAATCAGTAAAAGATCTTAATACCGATCAAGCGCCAACGGATAAGGGTGATAACGACAAGTAACTCAAGTAACTCAAGTAATTCAAGTAACTACCGGCTTAAATACCTTATGATGCATCAGGTATGACTCATAGGCTTCAGCCCTGGTAAATTAGCCTGACTTGATCGAAAAAAATAAAAAAAGCGAATGACACTGTTTATATGCAGTAGTCATTCGCTTTTTGTAGTTTTCTCTAAATTTATACAAACTATGCCAGTTGAATTAGAGCAGTAGCTTGGCTCAGTTTTAACAGGTTTTGAGTGTCTATTTAGGATTTTGAAACAGATGAAGTCTCTTTATCTAAAGCTAAACTGTTGTTTTGATTACTACTGTTAGGCCAAGCATTAATCACCGCTTTTACCAGTGACGCTAATGGAATTGCAAAGAATACCCCCCACACGCCCCATAAGCCGCCAAAAACCAACACCGCGGCAATAATCATCACTGGGTGTAAATCCACTGCATCAGAAAATAATATTGGCACCAACACATTACCATCAAGGGCTTGGATTATCCCGTAGCCAATCATCACATAACCAAATTCAGGGCTTACGCCCCACTGCACAAAGGCCACTAACGCTATGGGTAATGTCACCAGTGTCGCGCCAACATAGGGGATCAATACGGATAAACCCGTTAGCACCCCTAACAATGCTGAGTAACGCAGTCCCATAATGGCAAAAAATACGTAGCTCACAGTACCAATGATGACAATCTCAATCACTTTTCCGCGAATGTAATTGAAAATTTGTTGGTCCATTTCAAACCAAACTTTACGAGCTAAATCACGATTATTAGGAAAAAAACGTTTACTGCTTTTCAGTAACTGATCTTTATCTTTTAAGAAGAAAAACACCAATAACGGCACTAGAATCACGTATACCATCAATACCAGTAGCGAGGCAGAGTAACCTAAAAGTTGTTTGCCTATATCAAATAAATGCTGGGTATCAACTAACTTTTTAAGCTCTATTACCATGGCATCAATTTGTTCAATGCTGACATATTGTGGGTAATCAACCGTTAATGCCTTAAGTGACTGCATCCCGGTATCGATCATTATCGGTAAGTCCGTGGCTAAGGCAACTCCTTGACGCCATAAGCTAGGGATAAGCCCAAATGCGACTAATACCATAAGGCCGACAAATAACACTAAGATCAGTGAGGCGCCGACTGTGCGATTAATACCAAATTTCGCTATTTGCGCCACAGGCCATTCAAGTAAAAAAGCTAAAATGAGTGCTACAAACAATGGCGCAAGTAAGCCACCAGCAAAATATATTAATAGCCCGACCCCCAATAAAATAAATAATAATGTAATTGCATGTGGATCACTAAAGCGCGCTTTATACCAATCACCTAAAAATGAAAGCATTTTGTTCCTTAAACAGTGTCACAGAAGACTGAGTCATATTAAGAGTTAACTAATCTTAAGTCAGCCTAATTATTCAGTTAAATTGTTACCTTTCGTAACCATAAAAGACAGAGAGTTAGGGCTTTCATCAGTTATTTTGAGCTGATAACCCATTTTTTTTAAAAACTGCGGAACATCTCGACGTGAACCAGAGTCAGAGATACTGAAAGATAGCGATTCACCGAGCTTGAGCTTCTTCAATGCCAACTTGATTTGTACCAAAGGATACGGGCATTGATATGCAGTTAAATCAATTAATTTCATTATAAATTTGCTTAAAAAATTCTCTAGCCATTATCCTAGCAAGGATAGTAAAGTACAAGTAATTCGCTTTAGCTTAAATTGCTTACCACCCTATTTAAATAATTATAATAAAGGTTACATTTGCGCAAATTATCGTTTACCCAATTCTCAAAAAGTGTTGTAACAACTGCAGTTGCCTTAATGCTAACCGCTGGTGTGGCAAAAAGCTTTGCCAGTAACAATCTTCCCGATCTTGGTACTGCCGCAGTCAATACCTTTAGTTTAGAAAAAGAAATGGTATATGGCGATGCCTATATGCGGGTCATTCGTTCATCAGCACCTATTGTTAGTGATCCTGTGCTGAATCAATATATGTCAGAACTTGGCAATAAACTGGTTGCCCACGCCACTGGAGTAAAAACACCCTTTTACTTTTTCTTATTAAAAAATGATGAAATTAACGCCTTTGCTTTTTTCGGGGGCCATGTAGGCGTACATACAGGCTTATTTCTTAATGCCGACACAGAAAGCGAATTAGCCTCTGTACTTGCCCATGAAATTACTCACGTAACGCAACGTCACTTAGCCCGTTCGTTAGAAGCACAAGAAAAAAGTTCTACTGCTACTATTGTGGGGATGTTAGGGGCGATTTTATTAACCATTGCTGCGCCACAAGCAGGTATGGCAGCGTTAGCTACAACCCAAGCGTTATCTACACAATCACGCATTAACTACACACGTTTACATGAAAGAGAAGCTGATAGAATTGGCATGCAAACGCTCGCAGCTGCGGGATTTGACCCCAATGGCGCCGCCGATTTTTTCTCTAAGCTTGCTATACGCTATCGCTTTACTACTACGCCACCGCAAATGCTACTGACTCACCCATTACCCGAGTCACGTATTACCGATGCCCGTAACCGCGCAACCCAGTTTCCTCATCGATATATCCCTGATCAGTTAAACTACCAACTTGCTAAAGCGCGTATTCAAGTGCGCTTTTCAAGTTACAGTGAACAAGCGGCTTTATCTATGTTTGAACAGCAACTAAAAAAAGAAAGCTATAGCTTTAAAAGTGCTGCACTTTATGGGAAAGCATTGGCTCTATTTAGAGCGAAACGCTTTACTGAAGCAGAAGATATTATCGATGACTTGTTAGCAAATAAGCCAAACAATCTGTTTTATATTGATACTAAAACTGATTTGTTAGTTCAAAAGAAAGATTTTGACGGCGCCATTGAGATGTTATTGCATCACAATAAGCTTAAACCTATGTCGCAAGTAATTTCAGCTAACCTTGCCAACGTGTATGTGGAAGCTGAACAACCCGAAAAAGCCATTCCGCTATTAGAAGATCTTATATTTCTAGATAAGCAAAATATATTGCCTTATCAAATTTTAACTCAGGCCTATCGCAAAATGGGTAATAAGGCACTTGAATATTATACTAATGCTGAAGTCATGGCCTTAGCGGCCAATTATGATGGCGCGATTGATCAACTTAACTATGCCTATCGCCACTCAGAAGGCCAATCGTTACAAGTTGCCAGAATTGAGGCGAGGATCCGCCAATTTAGACAAGCTAAACGTGAGCTTGACGCTCTCAAATAATTACCGCTAAGCAATGGTGAGTTAAGTTATCAGATAGCTAACCATTGCTTAGATTTTTTGTTAATATGCCCCAAAATATAAAAAAGAAGCAATCTAATGACAACTGTTACCCTTTATCATAACCCTCGCTGTTCAAAAAGCCGCCAAACCCTTGCGTTACTAGAAGCGCAAAATGTTCAAATAAACATTGTTGAATATTTAAAAAACGTTCCTTCTAGCGACGAAATTAGCGCTATTTTAGCCATGTTAGCAATCAGTCCAAGAGAGCTAATGCGCACTAAAGAAATCGAATACAAAGAACAAAACCTTGCGGATGTTAATTTAACCGATGAGCAATTAATCAACGCCATGATTAACACCCCTAAATTAATTGAGCGCCCTATTGCTATTGCTATTGCAAACGGCAAAGCTGCAGTAGGTCGACCACCTGAAAATGTGTTAGCCATTTTGTGAGAATAACCATGACAACACATACCTTATTTCAACTATGCCGTGTGGGCTATGTCTCATTATTAATGCTGCTTACTGGCTGGTTTATCCAGCAAGGCATGACAGGTGAATATTCATTAGCCTTTAATTTGTTATGGATAGCCCCTTTGTTACTGCCCATTAAAGGGATATTAACGGGTAAGCCATACACTTATGCCTGGGCAAGTTTCATTTTATGCTTATACCTTTTACATGGACTAACCCTGCTGTATGTCACAGAAGATGCATTATATTTTGCGCTTATTGAATCTGTACTTATTAGCGCACTGTTAGTCGCTTTTCCTTTTTATGCCCGCCTACGTGGTAGAGAACTAGGCTTAGGTTTAAAGAAAAAGTCCAAAGACCAATAATATAAGCTTGCTACTTATAAACTAAATTACTTAAGCGCCTTTGGGCGCTTTTTTATTTAAAAACAGCAAATCACTTCGCCATAACCAAGCACCTAGTAAGTGACAAGTAGATAAAAGATAAGTAAGTAACAAGTAAAGAAAAGGTTGCCAAATAGTTTCACCGTTCTTTTTACAAGCAAGACTCCATGCTATATTGATTTTTGATAACATTTTTAGATTAAAATGCAAAAGCAACGGAGATTGTGTATGAAAAATAACATGGCTATTACAGCTATACTCGCCTCAGTGACTTTTCTGTCAGCCTGTGGCGGTAGCTCTGACTCATCTTCGCCAGGAGACCCTGAAACCACATTGCCCATCAATGTCTGCGAAACCAGCTCCGGTTTAACAACCGTTAATAATGGCACAGAATTGAATTTTAATGTTGAACAGCAATATTACGTCAATCAATCCGCCAGTATTACTGTTGGGGTCAGTAACCAAAACAGCAACGACTACCAGTTTAACTGGCAACAAACTGCAGGACCTGCATTAGATATCAGCTCAGAAAACAGCCCAGTGCTGGCATTTTATATTCCTGAAGCTGCAGACTATAGCTTCACTGTCGAGGCAACCAGTGGCCAAATTTCTTACAGCGACAAAATTTCCATCAGTGCTGCGCAAATGTCGCAACAGTTAAATGTCTATAGCGATCATCAAGTTGTTGCAGGTAATGATGTAAGCCTGCGCCTTGGTCAGATCAACAACCAAGTGCCATCTAACATACAATGGTGTTATTTTTCAGACCAACAAATTAGCCTTGATTTAACCAATGCAGAAAGGCCACTATTTACCGCACCAGATAATATTGCAGAAGATACCTTTGTTGGCCTTAAAGTGACCGCAGACTTTGCCGGTGAAACCTTAACCGATGAAGTCTTTGTATTAGTGACGAAACAAAACGCCATCACCTCGCCCTACTTTGATAGCCCCATCGCTAAAACCTATGCCTATAACAGTGCATCACCTTATGCAATTAACGCGCAGCGGTGTGTTTACTCTAATCAATTAAACCAAACTTGCCAGCTAAATGACTTACCGTTAATTGGCCAACAACTAGACTCAGAAACCATTGCAGATGTCATGGATAGAGTGGTTGTTTCCCATGACTGGATGGGCCGAAACTTTGAGCAATTTTTAACTCAATCGGATCCTAACAGTGATTTTATCAAGTTATTACAATCAGTAAGCGCGGTTGTCATTAGCTATGATATTAGACCATCATTTTACCGGATGGCTACGAGCGCTATTTACCTCGACCCTGAGTATTTATGGTTAAGCCCGACGGAAAGAGACACCATCAATGAAGCACCTGATTATCGTAGTGACTTTGGTAACGATTTAAAATTTATTATGCCGTGGCGTTATGTGAAAAATAATGACTATGTATCTATTAGTTATGATCGGGCAATCCGTCAATCGCGCACTATTGCAGATCTTACACCGCGCTTAGCCAGTTTGATGTATCACGAATTAGCTCACGCTAATGACTTTTTCCCGCGTTCGACCCATAGCCAGTTACAAGGCCCGACTTTAATTGATGACTTCTATCGTAGAGCAAATAGCAATTCACTGGTATCTGATCAATTGCAGAATATTGAGCCATTAACCAGCGCTGAAATGTATGGTTTAGCCGCCGTCAGCTTTTTAGGTGAAACCGCTGACGCAACTCAAAAAGCCTATGTACCTAGTGATGTCACTAGCTTCTTTTTGACCGATTATGCTAATGATTTTTATAACTACTCGTCGACTCGTGAAGACGCCGCAATGTTGTTTGAAGAAGCCTTTATGAGTCATCGTTATCAAATTCAAAGGGATGTGGCAGTCACAGATACCGATAACTTAATCGTAGATTGGGGGCAGCGAGGCCGCATTGGCGCAGACGAACTCTCAACCCGAGCTGCATTTGTTATTAATCAAATGATGCCTGAAGTAGATGGTGAATCGTTATTAAATGGCTTACCTGCGCCAATAAACATGATTGCCGGCCAAGATTGGTTTGATAATGTCGATATATCACCCGCTTTATCTAGGTCAATGTCCAGAGTTACCACTATGTCTAACATCAGTGCGAACTCTACAGCCGTGACATTGCATAATAGACCCGCTATACAAGTGGGTCGTGAGCACAGAGATATGCCTATACCTTCGCGTTAACCAAATCAGAAAATAACCAATTTTTTGTGACTACCAATAAAAAACCACCTTAATCGGTGGTTTTTTATTTTAGATTGTAAGCTTTCATAAAAGCGTAAAACTCAATTATAAAAAATTGTCACTTACAATCGCAGCATTTCTTTAATGAAAGGAATCGTCAATTTACGTTGATGCACCATAGAAGCTTTATCTAGCTTATCAAGCACATCGAATAAGGTACGTAAGTCTCGAGCCATGCGAGTTAACAGAAAGCGCCCCACCTCATCAGAAAGCTGCAAACCACGCATCGCTGCACGCCGCTGTAATGCCACTAACTTTTCTTCGTCTGCCATGGGTTGTAATTGATATATCAAGCCCCACTGCATCCGTGAAATTAAATCAGGTAATGCAAAACCAGCTTCAGTTGGTGATGAGGTGCCACTTACAATCAAGCGACAATCTTGCTGCTCTTCAATACGATTGTATAAATGGAACAGCGCCTCTTCCCATATTGGGTGTCCTGCAATGGCATCAATATCATCGATACAAATTAGTTGTAACGACTCAATACCTTCAAATAGTTCAGGAGAAATACTGGCATGAATGCCAAGTGGGATATATAAAGTACGGCGCTCTAAATCGTTCGCGTGCGCACAAGCTGCGTGCATTAAGTGAGTACGGCCAGATTTTACCGGACCATATAAATACAAACTAGAAGCAAGGCTGCCTTCAGCGGCAGCCTGTAGCTTTTGGATTAACTCATCGTTACCTACTGCAGGGTAATAACTCTGAAATGTTTCATCATCAGGTAAATAAACTGGTAACGATAATTGTTTTGGTGAGTTTTGGGTCACTCAAAAGTTCTCTAATAATTAATACAAGCGACAGTTAGTATAACACACTCAATCTAATGCCATTGATAGATTAATGACACTGTTGTTTCAGAATCTAGATTAGGATCAACATTATTGATACTGTTTTCTTGCCCAGCGTTTAAATTGGGTGGAACCACTGTGTTAACAGTATCAATTTGCGTCAGTCTTTTATTAATACTCAGTAATTTTTCTAAATCGCTGGCATCACCAAATAACGATAAGTTGTAAGTAACGATATCAGCTTTAAACTGGCTTAAACTCACTGACTTAATCGCACTTAATTGGGTTAAGTAAGCTTCAATGTCAACTAATTGCGCCATAGTTTGAACCCCTACTAAGGTTAACTTAGTTTGGGCGCTGTTTCCTGAGTCAGCGAAGGCATATTGGCTAACAAAATATCCCGCTAACCTTGTTAAGATTTCATCTGTTGCTTGCTCGTAATCCGCGACTTCTGCTTGGTGGTTAATTAAAGGCTGCATAACACCGCTAGCATTGCCTTTATCAAATAAAGCTACATTAAAGCGCACAAAACCGCCCACTTGATCAATATCGGCCATGGCAAAATAGTCCGCTTGGTAGCGTTTTGATGCATTGGCAACCACATCGGCAAACATGCCTCGTACATCAGAGACATTAACTTGCATCACATCGTCTAAATCCATCACAGGTAACAGGATTGGAATGCCTTTATTATTGGCATCTAAATCAATTTGCGTTCTAATATCAGATTCAGCTGCATCCGCTAAAATAGCTCTATCGCCAGCATTTTCGATAGACATCCATAACAAAGTTGATGGGCGTTGGCGGCCCCACACTGGTAATTCTGCTTCACGAAGGGCCGAAATAATACGTTTATGATCAAAGTTTGCCTTTAACACTAACTCATCATCCACTTGGCTGTAGCCGTATTGAGTCAGTAAGGATTCAGGCTTGTTAATATGACTTTTAATCAATGGGTGTTCAAGCACTGAAGTTAAGCCCGAATTCTTTATAAATACAGTGGATAGCGCTTGTTTTAAGGCAACTTGTCGTTCATTTGTGGCTCGAGAAGTTACCACAACATCAGCTTCATCGAGTAAAGCGATTTCAGCAGCAATAACAGCAAAGCTGTTTAGGGCAAACACACAACCAATAACAATGAACTGAATTAAAAGTTTTAACATGGCAAAGTAAACGCAATCTAAGAAAAGTGTTCGAAGTGTAGCATATTAATTTTACTTCTAAAATTACATTACAGTGCTGTAATTTGCAGCAAAAGGCTGTTAAAGATAATCTAAAATACAGACATTATTAGCAATTTCACTTATCTTAAATTCGAAACTCTCATTTATAATAAACATAGGATTTATATGAAACGCTTGTTCATACCCTTACAGGGCGCACAAATGCTGTTTGTTGCATTTGGTGCCTTAGTATTAATGCCATTGTTAAGTGGGCTTGATACAAGTGTCGCCCTATTCACTGCCGGATTTGGCACATTGTTATTTCAAATCATCACTAAGCGCCAAGTGCCTATATTTTTAGCCTCATCATTCGCGTTTATAGCGCCAATTATGTATGGGGTACAAACATGGGGCATTCCCGCCACAATGGGTGGACTCATGGTGGCAGGTTTCGTTTATGTGCTGTTAGGTTTGATGGTCAAGGTCAAAGGGAGTGGCTTTATTCATAAGCTTTTACCTCCGGTTGTTGTTGGGCCTGTCATTATCATTATCGGTTTGGGCCTTGCGCCTATGGCCGTTAACATGGCGCTGGGTAAAACAGGTGACGGTAGTAGCGTTATTGTAGAACAAGAAATTGCACTATTTATCGCGCTAATGTCATTAGCGACCACTGTGTTAATTGCCGTTTTTGCCAAAGGTGTGCTTAAGCTAATGCCGATCCTTGCCGGTATTTTGGTGGGTTACGGCTTTAGCTTGGCGTTCGGTATTGTTGATTTTAGTCCAGTTGCGCAGGCAAGTTGGCTTTCTGTTCCCAAATTTGTTGCCCCTGAATTTCACTGGCAAGCGATACTGTTTATGATCCCCGTAGCCATAGCGCCAGCCGTTGAGCATATTGGCGACTTATTAGCGATTTCAAATGTGACAGGTAAGGATTACTTTAAAAAGCCTGGGCTACACCGTACGTTAACGGGTGATGGCGTGGCCACCATTGCGGCCTCAGCACTAGGCGGACCACCAAACACTACCTACAGTGAAGTCACTGGCGCAGTAACACTGACAAAAAACTTTGACCCGCGAATAATGACTTGGACTGCTATCACGGCGATCACGTTAGCGTTTATTGGTAAATTAGGCGCATTGATGCAAACAATTCCGTTACCCGTTATGGGCGGCATTATGTGTTTATTATTTGGCTCCATCGCCGCAGTTGGCTTAAATACCTTAATTAGAAATCAGGTAGATTTAAATGAGCCACGTAATCTCAGCATTGTTGGGGTGACTTTAGTGTTCGGTATTGGGGGAATGGCTTTCGGTATTGGTGAGTTTAGCCTGACAGGCATTAGCCTATGTGGCTTAGTGGCGATTGTAATGAATTTAGTCTTACCTATGCCAAAAGAGCCTCAAGCCGATTAAGTTTTAATTCCATATTACTATTGTAGGCAACAAATTATAGGCAACAAAAAACCCTTAATTTAAGCAAATTAAGGGTTTTTACTTTAAAAGTTCATCTATTTTGCGTTTAAGCTTTGAAAAATTCGAAGCTAACGCTTACAGGCGCAACAAAAAATGACTTATTCAGCGTCTTCTTCAGTGCGGAACTTATCAGCTGTTGCGGTGATCATTGGCTGTAACTCACCTTTTTGGTACATCTCAGTGATGATATCGCAACCACCGATAAGCTCACCTTCAATCCACAACTGTGGGAATGTCGGCCAATTAGCGAATTTTGGTAATTCAGCACGGATATCTGGATGCTGTAAAATGTCTACGAAAGCAAACTGCTCACCACAGTTGATCATCACTTGCGCGACTTGAGATGAAAAACCACAGCTTGGTAATTTTGGAGAGCCTTTCATATAAACAATGATAGGGTTTTCACTAATTTGCTGCTTAATTTTGTCTACTGTTTCCATTTTTATTCCTAAGTGCTACTTAATAATCTAAGGCTATTGTACGCCAGCTTTCATCATAACAAAATCCCACAGTTTGTAGGGTTTTGTTAGAAAATGATTTTTTCGATTGACTGTATCGACATATTTCATCAAACAATGATTCACATCACAAAAATTTTAAGTACAATGTCAGGGTGAGCATGTCATACCAAAAGGTATATAAAACGATAACCTAAGTCCATGGAGAGATACTAATGGCTTTCGAATTACCAGCATTACCATATGCTAAGAACGCACTTGTACCACATATTTCTGAAGAAACTATCGAATTCCATTACGGTAAGCATCACAACACTTATGTTGTTAAGCTTAATGGTCTTGTTGCAGGTACTGAATTTGAAAACAAAACCTTAGAAGAAGTTGTAAAAAATTCAACTGGTGGCGTATTCAACAATGCAGCTCAGATTTGGAACCACACTTTTTACTGGAACTGTCTAGCGCCTAATGCTGGCGGTGCTCCAACGGGTGCTATCGCTGAAGCAATTAATGCAGCTTTCGGCTCATTTGAAGAATTCAAAGCGAAATTTACTGATTCTGCAGTAAACAACTTTGGTAGTGCTTGGACTTGGTTAGTTAAAAATGCTGACGGTTCTGTGGCTATTGTTAACACAAGCAATGCTGCGACTCCTTTAACTGACGAGTCAGTAACACCATTGATGACTGTTGATGTTTGGGAACACGCTTATTACATCGATTACCGTAACGTTCGCCCTAACTACCTAGCTGCTTTCTGGGAATTAGTTAACTGGGAATTCGTTAACGCAAACTTCGCTGGCTAAATGCTAACAAGTTTACAATGAGATGAATAAAAGGAGCTAATTAGCTCCTTTTTTATTGGTTCATGTTTAGTGTTTCTGTTTTATCGTTACTGCTCAAACCGACCAACTACATTTGCAATAGTTGCATTTGCAACGTTTTATCTTTGTTTTTATTAGAATTTTTTACAATTCCCTATTCGCTAATCTCAAATCCCTGACCTAGACTTTATCTAACGGCCATTAAAAAGCACTACTATTTTGTTTAAATTAAAATCGGCTTAACACCATAAATGCGCTGTCACTCAAGTACTTTCACCTTAGTTTAAAGGGGTTTCTTATGGGCATATTCGAACATTACCAACAACGTTATGAGCAAAAACTAGACGAAGAATACTCACTGCAGCAGTTTCTTGAAATCTGTAAGGAAGACAGAAGTGCTTATGTGTCGGCGGCCGAACGGATGTTAATGGCCATCGGTGAATCTAAAACCATCGATACTTCAAAAGATCCTAAACTCAGTAGAATTTTTTCAAATAGATTAATTTCTTACTATCCAAGCTTTACTGATTTTTATGGCATGGAAGAGTCCATTGAACAAATTGTCTCTTACCTTAAACATTCTGCCCAAGGTCTAGAGGAATCAAAACAAATCCTCTATCTGTTAGGACCAGTAGGTGGTGGTAAATCATCATTAGCAGAAAAACTCAAAGCCTTAATGCAAAAGGTGCCTATTTACATCTTAAGTGCCAATGGCGTTCGCAGCCCCGTTAACGATCACCCTTTATGCTTATTTGATCCCGATGAAGATGCTGAGCTGCTAACTAACGAGTATGCGATTCCACCACGTTATATTAAAACCATCATGTCACCATGGGCAGTAAAACGTTTACATGAATTTGGTGGGGACATTACTAAATTTAAAGTAGTTAAGGTTTACCCTTCGATCTTAGATCAAACCGCTATCGCTAAAACCGAACCCGGTGATGAGAATAACCAAGATATTTCAGCATTGGTGGGTAAAGTTGATATTCGTCAGTTAGAGCATTTTTCACAAGATGACGCTGACGCTTATGCCTACTCGGGCGCATTATGCCGTGCGAACCAAGGGGTGATGGAGTTTGTGGAAATGTTTAAGGCTCCAATTAAGGTGTTGCATCCACTGCTTACAGCCACACAAGAAGGTAATTACAACGGTACAGAGGGCTTATCTGCCTTGCCATATAACGGTATGATTTTAGCTCACTCCAATGAGTCTGAGTGGACCACTTTTAGAAATAATAAAAACAATGAGGCATTTTTAGACCGAGTTTACATCGTAAAAGTGCCCTACTGTTTACGGGTCTCTGAAGAGATGGAAATTTATCAAAAATTACTGTCAAACTCAGAACTATCCAAAGCGCCTTGTGCCCCTGGCACCCTAGAAACTTTAGCTCAGTTCAGTATTCTGTCACGCTTAAAAGTACCTGAGAACTCCTCTATTTACTCCAAAATGCGCGTCTACAATGGTGAAACGTTAAAAGATACTGACCCTAAAGCCAAGTCGTACCAAGAGTATCGTGATTATGCCGGTGTCGATGAAGGAATGCAGGGGTTATCAACTCGTTTTGCATTCAAGATATTATCTAGAGTGTTTAACTTTGACGATACTGAAATTGCTGCAAACCCAGTACATCTATTTTATGTACTTGAAAAGCAAATCGAACAGGAACAATTCCCTGCAGAGTTAAGTGAAAAGTACCTCGAGTTTTTAAAAGGTTATCTCATTCCTAAGTATGTTGAATTTATCGGTAAAGAAATCCAAACCGCATACTTAGAGTCTTATTCAGAATATGGTCAGAACATCTTTGATAGATACGTCACTTATGCAGACTTTTGGATTCAAGATCAGGAGTTTAGAGATCCAGAAACTGGCCAATTATTTGACCGCTCAGCGCTAAATGCTGAATTAGAAAAAATCGAAAAACCAGCTGGTATCAGTAACCCTAAGGATTTTCGTAATGAGATCGTCAACTTTGTATTACGTGCTAGAGCCAATAATGACGGTAATAATCCACTGTGGACCAGTTACGAAAAGCTCAGAGTGGTGATTGAGAAAAAAATGTTCTCCAATACCGAAGATTTATTACCGGTTATTTCTTTTAACGCGAAAACCTCTGCAGATGATCAACGTAAACACGATGACTTTATCAATCGCATGATGGAAAAAGGCTATACCCAAAAACAAGTCAGATTACTTTCAGAGTGGTACTTGAGGGTACGTAAATCGTCATAAGTATTGCTAACTTTGCCCTTACCTTTATGCGCTAAAAACCGTTAAGGGCAAAGTCCATTAGGAGTTGTGTATGGCAAATTTTATTGATAGACGCCTCAATGCAAAAGGTAAAAGTACCGTCAACAGGCAACGTTTTATTGAACGCTACAAAAAGCAAATCAAAAAATCAGTCAGTGAAGCCGTAACCAGAAGAAGTGTTACTGATATCGATAAAGGCGAGAAAATCAGTATCCCAACACGTGACATCAGCGAACCGACATTTCATCAAGGACAAGGCGGTGTGAGAGAGCGTGTCCACCCAGGTAACGATCAGTTTAATAAAGGTGATCAAATTGAGCGCCCCAAAGGCGGCGCAGCCGGACAAGGTAGTGGCGAAGGTGAAGCCTCTAATAGCGGCGAAGGTAAAGAAGAATTCTTGTTTGAAATCTCAAATGATGAATATTTAGAGCTGTTATTTGAAGATTTGGCGTTACCGGATTTACAGCAAACTAACGCCAAGCAAATGGTTGAGTTTGAAACATACCGCGCTGGTTACACTAATGTCGGCGTACCAGCCAATATCAATATTGTCCGCTCACTGCGATCTTCATTGGCTAGACGCATTGCCATGACTGCAGGTAAAAAGAAATTACTCGCCGAGCTTATTAAGCAGCTTCACGAGCTTGAAAATACCCCCGGCACCCAAGCTGAGTTGATCATGGATTTAAAACAGCAAATTGAAGATCTTAAAAAGCGTATCGATAGCGTGCCTTTTATAGACAGTTTCGATTTACGTTTTAATAATTTTTCCAAACGTGAAAAACCATCTAGCCAAGCAGTCATGTTTTGCCTAATGGATGTTTCAGGTTCAATGGATCAAGCCACCAAAGATATGGCAAAACGATTTTATATTTTACTGTATTTATTTTTAACCCAGACCTATAAAAATCTTGAAGTGGTCTACATCCGGCATCACACTCAAGCAAAAGAAGTAGACGAACATGAATTTTTCTACTCACAAGAAACAGGCGGTACCATTGTTTCTAGTGCCTTAAATTTAATGCATGAAATTCAGCAAAAACGTTACCCTGCTGATGAGTGGAATATTTATGCCGCACAAGCCTCTGATGGCGATAATTGGGCTGATGACTCACCAGCTTGTAGGCAACTCCTTGCTGAGAAAATATTACCAGTATCTCGCTATTTTAGTTACATCGAAATAACCCGTAGAGCGCATCAAACGCTTTGGCGTGAATATGAAACCTTACAAGCACAATTTGGCAATATCGCTGTACAACACATCAAAGAAGTAGACGATATTTATCCAGTGTTCCGTGAATTATTCAAAAAGCAGCCTAGCTAAGGAGTCACAATGACAAAACCGACTACTGACGACAAAAGTGCTGGCATTGAAGAGCTACAAAACACGGCACAATCAGCCAATATTGCCGAAAAATCACAGCCTAAAGCCCATGGTAAACAGCCTTTAGATGATGGCCCTGATTGGACCTTTGACCTACTCGAAACCTACATGGCAGAAATTGAAAAAGTAGCGGCTTTTTACAAATTAGAAAGTTATCCCAATCAAATTGAAGTGATCACCGCAGAACAAATGATGGATGCCTATGCAGGTATCGGTATGCCTATTGGTTACACCCATTGGTCATTTGGCAAACGTTTTATTGAAACGGAGCAAGGTTACCGTCGCGGTCAAATGGGATTAGCCTACGAAATTGTGATTAATTCCGATCCGTGTATTGCTTATCTAATGGAAGAAAATACCATTACCATGCAAGCCCTTGTGATGGCTCACGCCTGTTTTGGCCATAATAGTTTCTTTAAAAATAATTACTTATTTAAAACATGGACCGATGCTAGCTCGATTATTGATTACTTGGTGTTTGCTAAAAACTACATCCGAGAATGCGAATTAACTTACGGTGTTGAGCAAGTTGAGCTAACCCTCGACTCTTGTCACGCATTAATGAATTATGGTGTTGACCGTTATAAACGCCCTGCTGAAATATCGTTTAAAGAAGAAAAAATGCGCCAAAAAGACCGTGAGAGTTACTTACAGAGTCAGGTTAACGACCTGTGGCGAACCGTACCAGTTAACCCTGATAACATAAAACCGGAAAATGAAATTAAATTTCCTGAAGAACCACAGGAAAATATCTTATATTTTATCGAAAAGAACGCCCCATTACTTGAACCTTGGCAACGTGAAATCGTTCGAATTGTGCGGAAAATGGCGCAATATTTTTATCCGCAAAAACAAACCCAAGTAATGAACGAAGGTTGGGCCACCTTTTGGCATTACACCATTTTGAATCATATGTTTGATCAAGGCACTGTGACAGATAGATTTATGTTGGAGTTTCTACAAAGTCATACTGCTGTGGTCGCTCAGCCAGCTTACAATAGCCCACATTATAGTGGCATAAACCCCTATGCTTTGGGCTTTAACATATTTGTTGATATCAGGCGTATATGTGAGCACCCTACTGAAGAAGACAAACGTTGGTTTCCTGAGATAGCCGGAAGCGACTGGTTAACGACGGTTACATTTGCAATGGAAAACTTTAAAGACGAAAGCTTTATAAGCCAATACCTGTCGCCAAAAGTTATGCGAGATTTTAAGCTCTTTAGTGTTTTAGATGATGATAGTTGTAACCGTTTATCTATTTCAGCTATTCATGATGATAGTGGTTACCACTTAATCAGAGAAAAATTATCACAGCAATATAACTTGTCAAATCTAGAGCCAAATATCCAAGTGCAACAAGTAAAAGTTAATGGTGATCGATCATTAACATTACGCTACATCCCCAATAAACGTATTCCACTGAGCCACAGCCACGAAGAAGTGCTAAAGCATTTACACCGTTTATGGGGCTTTGATGTCAGCATTGAGCAACTTGAAGAGTCTGGTAATGTAACTAAGTTGTCGCAATGCCCCCCAGCTAAAGCAGAAACTAAGATGACTACCATGTAATCACTGCTATTGAGTTCCATTAAACTTAAGCCATAAAAAAACCAACCTCGCGGTTGGTTTTTTACTGTATTAATTAGCTATTATTTATTACTGATAGCAATCTCTGCAGGCATATCATCACGCAACTTTTGCCACATAACGCCGCTGTTAATGCCATTTGATTTCATCAACCCATTAACGTCATTGTATTTGTGCTCAATGGCTAAAACTTCAAGCTTTTTGTAAAAATCTAGTGAGATCGCTCGCGCCTCTTCACTCGAGAAATAATAGCGACCTACTCTGCTATACAATCCCTTGAAACCATTAAGAATAAGAACATAGAGCGGGTTTCCTGAAGAAAACGCTAACGCATGATGTAATTCATAATCATAATCAGCATAAGCTTCAGCAGTGTCTTCTAACTGATGAATTTTTGCTAATACCGCTTGAGCTTTTTCTGGGTTATTTCTAATGGCGCCGCGAAAATAAATAATACTCACATTGGCTCGCGCTGAAAGCAGCTGATCAACCAATAACGGGAATCCCTCAGGGTTTAAATCAGCAATAGTTTCTAAAATATTTAAGCCAGAGGTTTCCCAAAAATTATTCACTTGGGTTGGTTTGCCATGTTGAATTTTGAGCCAACCATCACGCGCTAATCGTTGTAACACTTCTCTTAATGTTGTTCTTGTTACGCCAATTAATTCTGATAGTTCACGCTCTGCGGGTAATATCGACCCCGGTGGAAACTTATTTTCCCAGATGGAACGTACAATCCATTTTTCTGCAAAACTTGCAGGACCCTTTGCATTGATAATTGTCAACTTTAACATCCCGTGGTTAACCAATAGACAGATCATACCAGAGGAAATATAAATACACACCATACATAGCAGTTAAAGCCTAGATCTAACCTTGTTACCGGTTACTTTTTCACCAATCGCAGATAAGTTTGTGACGTAGCAGTTATATTCGTTGGCTATTTGTCGAATGATAGATTTTCTTGGATTACAATCAATGAAGTTTGCGCTAAAATACCGCGTCAAACAAAAGGATGTAAGTTAGCGATACAGCTAACGAATTTTGAAACTAACAAATATAATGCGTTTAAATGACTGATAAAAAAGGCTATGACGAAAAATTGTTTACTGAGCAAGATAGTTTAGAAACAATGTAATTCGTCTTATTCAAAGTCAGCTGTAAATACGTCGCTCTATTTGTCACGAAATTCCTTCCAGTAAATTTCACTATCACAAAATCACAACTGGAGAGGCTATTATGCCGTCAACTGCTGGTAATGCATTTTTTCATAACTTCTTGGGTAATTCACCAAGATGGTATAAATATGCAATATTGTTGTTCCTCGTTATAAATCCATTATTATTTTTCTATGTCAGCCCATTCATCGCAGGTTGGGTACTGGTAGTAGAATTTATTTTTACCCTTGCAATGGCACTAAAATGCTATCCATTACAGCCTGGCGGCTTACTCGCCATACAAGCTGTAATTATAGGCATGACCTCCCCCACACAAGTTCTACATGAAATAGAAGCTAACCTAGAAGTATTATTATTATTAATCTTCATGGTTGCTGGTATTTACTTCATGAAGCAATTGCTACTTTTTGTATTCACTAAAATGATCACTAAAGTACGTTCAAAAATTGTTGTTTCATTGATGTTTTGTACCGCTTCTGCTTTTCTGTCGGCCTTTTTAGATGCCCTAACAGTTATCGCGGTTATCATCGCTGTAGCCGTTGGTTTCTACTCGATTTATCACAAGGTGGCATCAGGTAAAGACTTTAGTTCAGATCATGACCACACTAAAGAAGATCGTGAACAGTTATGCGATGAAGAGTTAGAGGCTTTTCGTGGTTTCTTAAGAAACTTACTAATGCACTCTGGTGTAGGTACTGCTCTTGGCGGTGTTTGTACTATGGTCGGTGAACCACAAAACTTAATCATTGCAGCCCAAGCTCATTGGCAATTTGGTGAATTCTTTATTCGTATGTCACCTGTTACCATGCCAGTATTAATCGCGGGTGTAGCCACTTGCTTCATTGTTGAAAAATTTAAATGGTTTGGCTATGGCGCACAACTGCCAGATGCGGTTCATAAAATTTTAAGCGATTATGCTGCCTATGAAGATGCAAACAGAACCACTGCCGATAAGATGAAACTGGTTGTTCAGGCTCTTGTAGGTATTTGGTTGGTCGTAGGTTTAGCCTTCCATTTAGCCTCTGTTGGTTTGATTGGTTTATCCGTTATCATCTTAACCACGGCATTTAATGGCGTGACAGATGAACATGCGATTGGTAAAGCATTTGAAGAGGCCTTACCTTTCACAGCCTTACTTGCGGTATTTTTTGCCGTGGTTGGTGTGATTATTGATCAACATTTATTCGCCCCTGTTATTCAATGGGCACTAAGCTTTGAAGGTAACGCCCAGTTAGTGGTGTTCTATATTGCTAATGGCTTATTGTCGATGGTGAGCGATAACGTGTTTGTGGGTACTGTCTATATTAATGAAGTAAAAGCAGCATTAATCAGTGGCCAAATCACCCGTGACCAATTTGATTTATTAGCTGTGGCGATTAACACAGGTACTAACCTGCCTTCTGTTGCGACCCCTAACGGTCAAGCTGCATTCTTATTCTTACTGACCTCTGCTTTAGCACCATTAGTAAGACTGTCCTATGGCCGTATGGTTTGGATGGCACTGCCTTATACGATTGTACTGTCAATTGTCGGTGTTGTTACTATTGAATCTGGCTTCTTAACCGATATGACCCAGTATTTTTATGATAGTCACATCATTATTCATCATACTGCGAAAGACGTTATTGGCGCTGCAAGCGGGCATTAATGTTTAATAATTTGAACATTATCAATTAAGCACCCTCTAATGAGGGTGCTTTTTTATATCCCGTTGAGTTTTCATACTAATAATAAATATAAGATCGAAAGGAGTTTGATTTGAATCGTTTACAGAGTTTCACTCGTTCACGTAGCGCTTGGTTAATATTACTTATGTCAGCAATTGGCCTAGAGGCTGCTGCGCTATTTTTCCAATACGTGATGAATTTAGCCCCATGTGTCATGTGCATTTATGTCAGAGTGGCGGTTTTAGGATTAATTATTGCCGCTATGGTGGGGCTGATAGCACCAAAATTCTGGTTAACCAGAATAATAGCTATCGGAGCTTGGGGAGTCAGTGCTGCCTGGGGATTAAAGTTATCACTTGAACTTAATAAACTACAGGTCGACCCATCGCCTTTCTCCACCTGCTCATTTTTCCCTGAATTTCCAACATGGATGCCACTGGATAAATGGCTCCCAGCAGTGTTTTCCCCTACTGGCATGTGCAGTGACTCGCCTTGGACATTCTTATCAGTAAGCATGGCGCAATGGATGGTTGTCACTTTTATCGTTTATTTAGTCGTACTGGCAGTAATAATCATTCCTGCAGTAAAACCAGCTAAATAAAAAATGACTATTCAACGTCTTTTAATGGCCAAAGTACGATATAGTCTTCTAGCTCACGTACTTTGGTTTCATTAATGGTTTTACCCTTCACCGATATGCCAGCTTCATGCATGGCCTCTTTAGAACCTGTCAGTAAAGGATGCCAGCTGGGAAGCGTTTTGCCTTGGTATAAACGCTTATAAGCACAAGAATCTGGTAGCCATGTTAATTCAGCTACATTATCTGCAGTAATGGCCGTACAGGCTGGAACATATTTGAAGCGTTCAGGATAACGTCGACAACCGCCAGATTCATCATCTAACAAATGACAAGCTGCATTGGTGTAATACAACTCTTCTGTTTCATCATCGATTAATTTGTTTAAGCAGCATTTTCCACAACCATCGCACAGTGATTCCCACTGCACGATACTCATTTCTTCGAGTTTTTTTTCATTCCAAAAAGACATAGTTCAATAGTAATAAAATAACATTGCCGCTATTGTACCACTAATTGATTGGCGGATTTTTGATTCGTTCAGAAAGGTAAGTCACAGTTAATAAAAAATGTTCGCTGTTAGACCATTTTTGAAGCAGTTTGAAATTATTATACACCAGATATTGGCGACCTTTTTCACCGTCAGGCATTAACAAAGCAACTTGCATATCATCACGCTTGGGCAAATCATTACCGTTATAGCGACGTACACCAAGCGCTTGCCATTCATTAAACGTTTTAGCATTGTCTATACCGGTATCTTCCACGGCTAATGCTTCAATTGAGCTAACTTGACGCCCCCAGGTTTCATCATTACGCCAACCGGATGCCTGCAGCATTGATGCTGCAGTTGCAAAGGCATCGTACTGATTATTCCAAATATCTTTATTGCCATCGCCATTACCATCTTGCGAAAAAGCTAAGTACTGTGACGGCATTAATTGTAGGTGGCCCATAGCGCCAGTTGATGAACCGATTAATTGCTCGTATTGAACATCATTAGATTCAATGATGCGTAAAGCAGCAATAAATTCATCAATGTAAAATTGCTCACGATTGCCAGAATAAGCATTGGATGCGGTGACAGATAAAATCGGAAAATTACCTTGTTGCTCACCAAACTCTGAGGTTAATCCCCATAGCGCAACTAAAAAACGTGGCTGAACACCATAACGATCGCCAATAGCAACGATAGCGTCTTGTTGCTCTTTGAGCATAGCTCTTGCGGTAACGACGGTTATTTCAGGTACATTTTTAGGTATGTAACTTTCTAGATTCAAACTGGTTTCAGAGCCCTTTACTGTGGCTCTTTTAAACACTTTGATTTTTGAGAAATGTTCATCGATCGTGTTTGAGGAAATACCCGCAGCGATAGCTTTATCTTTAAGTGAGTCTAAATAATCATCAAAACTAATATCTTGCTGCGCAAAAACCAAATTCACAGCCAATAAATAAACTATTACAGATGAAATGATCTTCCAAATCATAAATTGTCCTAAATTAACTCAGCATTGCTATTCTTATTTTTATTAACTAAACGTTAACACGTTTTAGCAGGCACCGGAATAGTAAAATATATAATTA